>SYID01000088.1 GCA_005798925.1 Verrucomicrobiota bacterium | reverse complement strand
CTCGATGCTCGGCATCCGCCCGGTGATGGAACTGATGTTCTGGTCCTTCTCGTACGTCGCGTTCGACCAGATCGTGAACAACGCCGGCAACATCCGCTACATGTCCGGCGGCCTCATCAACTGCCCGATCGTCATCCGCGGCCCGGCCAACGGCGGCACCAACGTGGGCGCCACCCATTCCCACACGCCCGAGGCCATCCTCGCCTCCCACCCGGGCATCAAGGTCGTCTGCCCGGCCACGCCGTACGACGCGAAGGGCCTGCTCAAGGCGGCCATCCGCGACAACGATCCGGTCTACGTGATGGAGAACACCATCCTTTACAACGACAAGGGCGAGGTGCCGGACGAAGACTACATCGTGCCGCTCGGCGTCGCCGACGTGAAGCGCGCAGGCACCGACCTCACGATCGTCGCCCACGGCCGCGCCGTGATCACGAGCCTCAAGGCCGCCGAGATCCTCGAGCAGGAGCACGGCGTCAGCGTCGAGGTCGTCGACCTCCGCTCGATCCGCCCGCTCGACGAGGAGACCATCCTCGCCTCCGTCCGCAAGACGCACCGCGCCCTGTTGGTCGAGGAGAACAAGCCCTTCTGCGGCGTCGACGCCCAGGTGGCCTACCTCATCCAGTCGAAGGCGTTCGACGAGCTCGACGCCCCGATCCACCGCGTGTCCTCGATCGACGCCCCGCAGATCTACTGCAAGCGCATGGAAGACCAACAGCTCCCCGACGTGAACCGCGTCGTCCGCGAGGCCCTCAAGGTCCTCGCCTGAGCCCCCACCCTCTCAAATCCGATGGCTGAAATTATCGATATGCCGAAGCTCTCCGACACGATGTCGGTGGGGACTTTGGTGAAATGGAACATCAAGGAAGGCCAGACCGTGGCCTTCGGCGACATCCTGGGCGAAGTCGAGACCGACAAGGCCACGATGGAACTCTCCTGCACGGTGCCGGGCACGATCCTCAAGATCTACGCCCCGGCCGGCTCGCAGCTGCCCGTGGGCGCGCCGATCTGCGCCATCGGCAAGAAGGGCGAAGCCGCGCCCGAGCCTTCCGTCGCCCCGGCCCCCAAGGCCGCCGCGCCCGCGACCGCCGTCCCGGCGATCCCCGAGAAGACCGACGTGAGCTGCGTCCCCGCCGCGCCGGCTTCTTCCGGCTCCGTCGCTCCGCAGTCCGACGCCTCCCGCGCCAAGGCCTCGCCTTACGCGAAGCGCATGGCCGAGAAGGCCGCGCTCAACGTCGCCGCCCTGGCCGGCACCGGCCCCGGTGGCCGCGTCGTCGGCCGCGATGTCGCCGCCGCCGCTTCGGCTCCGGCCGCCGCCGCTCCTTCCGGGCCGCTCAACGTCGCGGTCACTCCGCCCGCCGACGGCAAGGGCATCCAGCCCGACGCCGACGTGCCCGTGGGCGGCATGCGCCAGACGATCGCCCGCCGGCTCCTGGAGTCCAAGGTCACCGTCCCGCACTTCTACCTCGAGGTCGAAGTCGACGCCGCCCCGCTCATGGCGATGCGCGAATCGCTGAACAAGCGCCTCGCCGAAGCCGGCGCCGACGCGATCAAGCTCTCGGTCAACGACTTCATCCTGAAGGCCTCCGCCGAAGCCCTCCGCCGCGTCCCCGCGGTCAACGCCTCCTGGGCCGGCACGAGCATCCGCACCCACGGCGCGGTGCACCTCTCCTTCGGCGTCGCCCTCGAAGACGGCCTGGTCACCCCGGTCATCCGCGACGCGCACGCCAAGACGCTGAAGGACATCGCCGTCGAGGCGAAGGCCCTCATCGGCAAGGCCCGCTCGAAGAAGCTCACGCCGAACGAGATGTCGGGCTCGACCTTCACGGTCACCAACCTCGGCATGTACGGCGTCACCGGCTTCTTCGGCATCATCAACGTGCCCAACGCCGCGATCCTCTCCGTCGGCGCGACCATCAAGAAGCCCGTCGTCGACGCCCAGGACCGCCTGGTCATCGGCCACCGCATGGTGATCGGCCTGTCCGGCGACCACCGCGTGGTCGACGGCGCCAACGGCGCGCAGTTCCTCCAGGCGCTCAAGCAGCTCCTCGAAGAACCGGCGCTGATGCTGATCTGAGCGAAGCGGAACACCGGCTCTCCCGAAACCCGGGCCCGCGAGGCGCCCGGGTTTTTTATGCGCATCTCAGAACGTCCGCACCGCGGACAGGCCGCCGTCCACGTGCAGCACCTGGCCGGTCATGAAACGCGCATTCCCGGAGAGCAGGTGCGCGACGAGCGCCGCCATGTCCTCGGAGCGGCCGACCTGCTGCAACGGGTGACGCTTCCCGGCGGCTTCCTTCTTGAGGTCGGAGTTGAGCAATGCGCCGGCGAGCGGCGTGTCGGTGAGCGACGGGGCGATGACGTTCACCCGGATGGCCGGCGCCCATTCGGCGGCGAGGCTCCTGGCGAGGCCTTCGACGGCGCCCTTGGCCGCGGCGATGCCCGCGTGCATGGGCATGCCCTGCGCGACGGCGACGGTGGAGAAGAGCACGACGGACGCGTTGCCCGAAGCCTTCAGCGCGGGCAGCGCCGACTGCAAGGCGGCGATGGCGCCGAAGAGGTTCACCTGCAGTTCGCGCTGGAAGTCCTCCGTGGTCAGGCGATGGAACGGCCTGAGCATGATCGTGCCGGGGAAATAGACGAACCCGTCGAGGCGCTCAGGCCAGGTCAGCGGGCCGGGCGCGGCGGCGTCGAACGGCTGCGCGACGATCCCGAGGTCGGCGAGCTTCTCGGGCGAACGGCAGGCGGCGTGCACCGTATGGCCGTCGGACTGGAGCTGCGCGACGGTCGCGCGGCCGATGCCGGAGGTGCCGCCGATGATCGCGATGTGCTTGGACATGGCCGCAAGGTTGCGGCCCTTCCCTTCGGGTCAAACGGGCCGCGCCTTTTCCGGGCACGAAAAAGGCCGGAGGCGAACCTCCGGCCTGATGCGCAAGCGCGGCGGTCCGCTTACTTCTTCTTCGGGGCCGCGGCCTTGCGCGGAGCCTTCTTGTCCAGGTTCGCCTTGAGCTCGTCTTCCGAGAACTTGGAGACGACGCCGGCGGCGGGGACTTCCGCCTTCGCGGTCCAGACGATCGCGTTCAGGACGAGCATGCGCTGGCTGTCGTTCGACCAGCCGGCGTGATAGTGGCCGCCGGTGAAGCCGAAGCCGCGGCCGCCGTCCTTGCGCTCGACGGCCCAGGCGACGACCTGCGGCTTCTTCTCTTCGAGGACGAGCTTCTTGACGTCCGGGTTGCCGGAGTGCGGGCCTTCGCCGCGGCTCATGGTCTCGGGCGGGGCGACCGCGGACAGGAGCGGGGTGACGCCTTCCATGCCGTCGCGGAAGCGCATGTTGAAATACCACTCGTCGTTGGAGCCGAAGGGCTTCACGCCCCGGCTGGCCGGATGGTCCGGGATGATCTTGAAGTCGGCGGTCCAGTGCGGATTGACCGACCAGTGCTGCTCGAAGTAGCCGCCGAGCCAATCCTTGAACTCGAGGGCGCCCTTGCCCTTGGAGGAACGTCCCGCGGGCGGCGGGCTCACGGGCTTGCCGTCGACGCTCAGCCAGCCGGCGCGCTCGTAGGCGGGCTCGACGGCGTAGTGCAGGCAGACGAAGCCGGTGCCGGCGGCCATCTTCTTGGCCAGCTGGTCGAGGTGAGGGAGAGCCGGGTGGCCGTTGCCGCCGTCGGAATAGATCACGATCGTGTCGGCCTTGGCGACGCGGTCGTCGGACGGCCATTCGCCGTTGAGCGAGACGTCGACGTCGACGAGGTCGGCGGCGCCCTGCTTCAGGCCCGCGGCGAGAAGCTGGATGCCGGCGTTATGCTCGTGCTCGCCGGGCGCGTGGCTCGGCTTGCCGGCGATGAGGAGGACGTTCTTCTTGTCCGCGGCCGAGACGAACGCGGCCGAGAGCAGGAGGAGACTGAGGAGGGATTTCTTCATGGAAGGTTACTTGATCTCCTTGAGGACGAGGTCCTTGAACTGGACCACCATGGGCGGTCCGGCGTGGAGCTGGAGGGCGAGCAGGCCCTTCTTGGCGCCGACGGCGGTCTCATCGGTGACGTCGACGGTCTGGACGCCGTTGATGAAGTGCCGAAGGTGGCCGCCCTTCGCGACGATGCGGTATTCGTTCCAGGCCTCGGCCTTGATCTTGGCCTGGATCTCCTCGGTCTTGCCGAGCGAGCCGGTGACTTCGATCTTCGGCTTCTTAGGGTCGACGCCTTCCTTGATTACGACCTTCTGGCCGCGCTTGGCGAGGATGCCGCGGCCCTTCTCCTCATACAGGATGCCGGAGTAGGTCTTGCCCGCTTCGAAGTCGCCCTGGTAGCCGGCGATCACGAAGCCCTTCTCGTCGACGAGCCTGCTGCGGTACTGGACGCCGGAGTTGCCGCCGACGATCTTGTACTGGAACGTGAGCTCGAAGTCGGCGACCTCGCCTTCCCAGACGAGGAAGGTGTTGCCCTTGGTGGGCTTCTCCTTGGTCGTGCGGCCGGTGATGACGCCGTCCTCGACGGACCAGAAATCCAGGCCCTTCCAGCCGGTGAGATCCTTGCCGTTGAAGAGGACCTTGTCCTCGGCGACGACCGCCGCGCAGAGCGCGGCGAGGGCGAGGAAGGGGGTGAGCAGCTTCATGGTGCTGGTCGGGCGGGGGCTTACTTCTTGCGGCCGAAGAAGCGGTGCAGGTTCTTGAGGCCCTTCACGGCGATGTCGTCGCGGCGGGGCTCCATGGCGCGCCAGATGGCGGCGGCGCGGGCGATCACCTTGACGTCGGTGGTGAAGGATTCGATGACGACCTCCTGCTTGTAGCCGATCTTCTTCAGGGCGGCGACGATGGGCTTCCAGTCGAGCGAGTCGTTGCCCGGGGTGCCGCGGTCGGTGCCGCAGGCGTGGAAGTGGCCGAGGTGCTTGCCGGCCTTGAGGATGGCGGCGGCCTGGTTCTTCTCCTCGATGTTCATGTGGAACGTGTCGAGGTGCAGCTTCACGTTCGGGAGATTGACGGCCTTGACGAGACGCAGGCCTTGGTCGCAGGTGTTGAGGAAGTCGGTCTCGAAGCGGTTCAGCGGCTCGATGTCGAGCTCGACGCCCTTCTTCTGGGCATGCTTGCCGAGGGCCTTGAGGTTCTTGACGACGAGCTTGAAGTGCCTGGCCTTGGTCTTGTCGTCATGGGCGCCGATGAGGCCGACGACGGAGTAGAGCGGGCCGATGAGGCGCGGGCAGCCCATCTCGGCGGCCTGGTCGATCAGCGCCATGATGTACTTCCGGCCGTTGGCCTGGTCCTTGGCGGAGCCGCGGAGGTCGCGGCCCGGGCCCATGGCGGCGCAGATGGAGCCGATGGCGATGCCGGCCTTGGCGGCGGCGGCCTTGAGGAACTTCGGGTCGACGTGCGAAGGATCCTCGATCGGGATTTCGACGGAATCGAAGCCCCAGTTCTTGAGCTTCTTGAAAAGGTGGACGCTCTCGTTGGTGAACGGGGAGGCGTAGAGGAACGTATTGAGGCCGAAACGCATGGTGGTGTGGATGATTAGGGGAGGAGCGAAGTCTCGGAGGGGGTCAGGGGTCGGTCAAGGCTGGGCGACGGGGCCGGGGCTTTTAAGGTACGAGTTCGCCGATGATGAGCAGGCCGCCGGGGTGGAATTCGAGGGGCGCGAAGCGCTCGGGCTTATCGATCTTGTTCTTGTTCTTCGCCAGGACGGCGGCCTTGTCGATCGGGTCGGCCAGCAGCTCCAGCCGGACGCTGTGCACGCCCTCCGGCAGGTCGGTGCCGACGATGAACGCGCCCGGACGCGGGTAGGTGCCATAGGCGTCGATGCGCGGGACGGGCTTCTTCGCCTTGCCGTCGAGGGTCACGGCGACCATGCCGCCGGCCGGGCCGACGACGTCGTACACGGCGCAATGCGTGCCCATGAACTTGAATTCGATGCTCTGCCCGGGCTTGGTCAGCCTGACCATGGCGGGCAGGCGCTTGGCCCAGACCTTGGCGTGGGCGTCAGTCGCCGGCTCAGCGGGCGCAAGGCCCGCGGAGAGCTTGGCGGCGGTGATCGGGACGAGCGTGGCACGCTCCCAGTTCGCCGGGTCGAGGGCGGGGCCAAGCGCATGCGGGGTCGGCGCGGCGTTCGCGATCGAGAGGGCCGGCAGCGAACGGACGATGGCCTGCGCGTAGAGGACCTGGCCCGTCGAGTCGTGCGGGTGCACGCCGTCGGCCGCGAAGACGAACTTGTCGCCGAGCGCGGCCTTGTCGGCGTCCGTCTTCGGCAGCGGGGCGCGCCACAGGAGCTTGCCCGCCTTGGCCAGCTTGGCTACTTCCATGCCGAGGGTGACCGAGGGGATGCCATAATGCTCGGCGACCTTCTCCATCGCGCTGGCGGAACGCTGCAGCCTGCCGTCGAGCATCGCGGGCGAAAGCGCCTCGGTCAGGGTGTAGACGAAACAGATGTCGCACCTGGGATTGGCCTTCCAGGTCT
Source organism: Verrucomicrobiota bacterium (assembly GCA_005798925.1). GTDB lineage: Bacteria > Verrucomicrobiota > Verrucomicrobiia > Opitutales > UBA953 > UBA953. The sequence continues at coordinate 3,070 of SYID01000088.1, read as the reverse complement.
GCCGCACGATTCCTTCCATCGCGCGGATGATGCGCTGCGGGTCGGCGCCGCCGTCGTTGACGGCGAACTCGACGAAGAGGAGATCCGGGCCCTTGGAAAGCACGTCCTGCTGCAAACGGAAGACGCCGAGGTCCGAACCGGTGCCGCCGATCGCGGCGTTGATCTCCGCGAAAGCGGCCCGGGTGTAAGCCTGCTTGAAATGCGCCAGCGTCCGCCCGCGCCAACCGTTCTGCGCGGTGATCGAACCGCCGAGGTAGGCGACCTTGATCTCGGCGCCCGTCGTCAGGGCCTTGCCGAAGAAATTCGGGAGGCCGCCGCGGGCGCGGACCTCCTGGGCTTCGACCAGCGGGTAATCCTGGCCGGCGGCGCGGCCGAGGACGGCGGCGCACAGCGCCAAGGCGGAGAAGAGAGGTCTCATGGGGTGCCGGATTAGACGGTGGACGAGCCCGCAAGTTCCAGCCTATCGGCGGCCCGGGAGGGAAAATCGAAAGTCCGTCTTCCTTCCCCGGCCAAGGTCCGTAAGTTCGACGCATGGACAACCTGACGCACGCCGCCCTCGGCATCGCCGCCGGCATCGCCGTCCATCGGCGCGGGGGCTCGGTCTCGGCCGCCGCCGTGGCCGGCCTGCTGGCGGCGGAAGCGCCCGACCTCGACATCTTCATCCGCTCCGCCGACGACCCGCTCGTCGCCTTCCGCTGGCACCGGCACTTCACCCACAGCTTCGTCTTCACGCCCGTGCTGGCGTTGCTCAGCGCCTGGCTGTCGGCCTGGTTCTTCCGCCGCCGGCATAACGTCGGCTGGCGCGAACTGTTCCTGCCCGGCCTGGCCGGCGCGCTGACGCACCTGCTCTGCGACGGCTGCACGAGCTACGGCACGATGCTGCTCTGGCCGTTCACGGAACGGCGCTTCGCCTGGGACTGCCTGCCAATCATCGACCTCGCGGCCACCCTGCCCTTGCTGACGCTCGCCGCGCTGGCCTGGCGCCGCCACGCCCCGCGCCTCGCCGCCGGCGCGCTGCTCTGGTTCGCGGCCTACGCCGCGCTCGGCGTGGTCCAGCAGGGCCGCGCGGAAAATTCCGTGCGCGCGTGGCTCGCCGCCCAAGGCGTCGTCCCGGAACGCCTCGCGGTGAAACCGACCTTCTCCAACCTGATCGTCTGGCGCGCCGTCTGGCTGCACGAAGGCCGCTGGCAGGCGGCCGCGCTCCGCAACGTCCCGTTCACCGCCACCCGCCTCGCGCGCGGGGAAAGCCGCGCGGCCTGGACGCCGACGTCGCCCGGCAACCCGCCGCCGTTCACCGCCGGCGCCCACGTGATCGCGGACTTCTCCGTCTTCACCCAAGGCTGGAACACCTACGACCGGGTCGATGGCGCCATCCTCGTCGGGGACATCCGCTTCGCGATGCTGCCCACGTCCGCCCGGCCGCTATGGTCGGTGCGCTGCGCCCCGGGCGGCGCGCTCGCCGACACCACCCTCGTCATGGACCGCTCGTTGCGGCCGGGCGACTGGGGCCGGCTCGGCGCCCTGCTGGCCGGCACGCACCCCGGCTTCATCCTTCTCGACTGACATGCGCGCCCTTCCCGCCCTCTGCCTCGCCGCGAGCCTCGCCGCGGCCGAACCGGTCTTGCGGCCGGTGCTCGACGACGACTTCGGCGGCGATGTCCTGGACCCGAAAGTCTGGACCATCGAGACGGGCAAACGCCGGGACTCCCTCAACTCTCCCAAGGCGGTCGACGTGCAGGACGGCGTGCTCAGGATCACGACCTGGACCGAGGCCGACGGCACGACCTACTGCGGCTTCGTGACCACGCGCCGGAAGTTTTCATTGAAACAGGGGAAGGCCGAGGCGCGCTGCCGCTTCTCCGTCCAGCCCGGCACGCAGATCGCCTTCTGGTCGCAGTCGCCGACCTACGGCAAATCCGGCACGGCCGCCGGCGCGGCGGCCGACGGCGTCGAGATGGACATCCTCGAGACGACCGGGCTGAAGAACGGCGGCTACCAATCCGCCCTCCATTGGGGCCCGTACAAGCACCCGACCGAGAAGAAGAGCAGTTCGACGCAACAGCCGGCGCCCGTCGGCGGCGAGTGGCATGATTACGGCGTCGAGTGGGACGACTCCGGCTACCGCTTCAGCTTCGACGGCAAGGTCGTCTGGACCGACGCGAAGTGCCCGGGCTCGAAGGCCCCGCAGTTCCTCCTGCTCACCAGCGAATCCAATATCAAAGGCTGGAACGGCGAACGACCGAAGGAAGGCTACGGCCTCAAGGCCGCCTCGAGGAACACGTTCGAGGTCGACCGGGTGAGGGCCTGGACGCGCTGAGTCCCGCGGAAGAATAGGCTTCCCTGCCGAGGTCGCCTCGGGAAATCTGCCGCATGCCCGCCCGTCCCGTCCTCACCGCGCTACGCCACGCCGCGACCTGGACGTCCCTGGCCGGGCTCTGGCTGGTCAGCCTCCTGCCTTGGGGATTCCAGCGGCTGCTCGCCGCCGCGTTCGGCGCGTTCGCTTTCCACGTCGTGCGGATCCGTCGCCACGTGGTGCTCGTCAACCTCCGCGTCTGCTTCCCGGAGCTGACGGAGTCCGCCCGCCGCACGTTGGCGCGCCGCCACTACCAGTCCCTCGCCCTCGGCATCCTGGAAGTCGCGCGTTGCTGGTGGCGGCATCCCGCCGCCCTGCCGCCTTGCCAGATCGAAGGCGTCGAGGCGCTCGAGAAAACCTTGGCCACCGGCCGCGGCGTGCTGCTGGTCTCCGGTCATTTCACGACGCTCGAGATCGCCGGCCGGATGCTCGCCCTCCGCACGCCGATCTGCTGCCTCTACCGCGACCCGAACAACGCCGTGCTGGCCGACCTGCTCCGCAAGCACCGCACGGCCTGGGCCAACCGGGCGATCGAGATGCGCGACATGTCCGGCCTCATGCGCGCCCTCCGCGACGGCGAAGCGGTCTGGTATGCGCCCGACCAAGGCAAGTGGACGCCGCAATCGGCGGTGCTCCCCTTCTTCGGCCGTCCGGCCATCACCAACCTGTCGACCGCGCGCCTGGCGAAGATGTCCGGCGCGGCGGTGTTCACCTTCT
>SYID01000087.1 GCA_005798925.1 Verrucomicrobiota bacterium | reverse complement strand
GTAATCGGTGATGTTCTTGACGACGCCGCGGCGGACGACGCCGGGCTTGACCTCCTCGAGGAGCTTGCGACGGCTTTCGCCGCGCTGTTCTTCGATGAGTTCGCGACGGGAGACGACGAGGTTCTTCTTCTCCTTGTTGATCTTGATGATCTTGAAGTCGAAGGTCTGGCCCACGAACTGTTCGAGGTTCTTGGGGGGATTGACGTCGATCTGGGAGGAGGGCATGAACGCGTCGACGCCGACGGAGACGATGAGGCCTCCCTTGACGATGGACTTGACGCGTCCCTGGACGACGGAGCCTTCCTGGCAGTTGGCTTCGATGCTTTCCCACTTCCGGATCTGGAGGGCGCGGTCGTAGGAGACGGTCGGGGTGCCGTCCTTGTTCTCAAGCTTCTCGAGGTAGACCTCGAGCTGCATGCCGACCTGGACTTCGGCCATGTCGGGGAATTCGGCCTGGGGGATGAATCCCTCGGACTTGCCGCTGATGTCCACGACGACGAACTTGTCTTCGCGGATCTCGGTGACCGTGGCGGTGATCACGGAGTGTGCTTTGAGCGCGCCGAAATTGGACTCGGCGAGCAGTTTTTCCATTAGGCTCATGTTGTTCTGACTGTTTGTCCTGGTCGTCGCGGAGGACGTTCCCAGGGTTTGGTTGGTTTTTGGGTTTCCCTCCGGAGAATCCGCAGGCAGATGCCGGCGGGCCGAAAGGAAGTTCAAAAGAACCTTCCGGGCCGGCCTTTGGCAAGCGGAATATCGGCCGGGCCGGCCCCCGGTGGGCGGCCTCCGGCCCGCTTATCTGCCCGCTTGCGCGGGCGCGCGCGCCCGGGCGACGTAATCCGCCACGCCGGCGGCCATGGCCTCGGCGAGTTTCTGACGGTAAGCAGGATCGGCGATGAGGGCGCCTTCGCGGCGGCTGGACATGAAACCTCCCTCGATGAGGACGCCCGGGCAGGTGAGATCCTTCAGGACCGCGAACCGGGCCCGGCGCACGCCCCGGTCGTCGGCCCCGGTGGCCTTGACCAGCCGACGCTGCACGCTCCAGGCGAGCAGGATATTGGCGGCGTCGAACCGGTTGCCGGGTTCGGCCGCGGTGGTCGACCGGGCCTTGCCGGCATTGGTCGAGCGCTGGCCGGCCGGCGTCAGGCAGTAGGTCTCGATGCCGTCGGCGGTGGTGTCGCCGGCGGGTCCGGCGTTGTAATGCAGGCTGATGAAAAGGTCGGCGCGCAGCCTGGCCGCCATCGCCGAACGATCTTCGAGTTCGACGAAGACGTCCTTGGTGCGCGTGAAGAGGACCTCGATGCCTTGTTTCTCGAGCAGGAGCTTGAGCCGGGCCGCGGTGTCGAGCGTCGCGGCCTTCTCGTTGTATTGGCGCGCGGCGTTGACTTTGCCGGTGTCCTTGCCGCCGTGGCCGGGGTCGAGGAGCACGCGGCCGACCGGGCCGCGCGGGTTCTCCCAGAAGAGCGGGACGAAGACCTTGTCATAGTCGCGCCGGGAGATCGTGAGGTGTCCTTTCTGGAAGCCGATCGGGTCGTCCAACATGACCTTGATCCCGTCGACGAAGATGTGGTCGCGACTGTACTCGGCGTAGAAACCGACCCCGGCGCGCGTCGCGTAGCGTTCGGAACTCTTGCCGTCGCCGGCCTGGCGGGCGACGTCGCGCAGGCCGAGCTGGCGCACCGATTCGCCGAGGAAGTAGTCGGTGGACGCCGCCTGGAGGAGGGCTCCGGTGGCGAGCAGGAGGAGGATCGACGCGATGCGCCGCACGGGATTATTCCGCGTCTTCCTCGCCGTTGTCCACCGAGGAGTCGTCTTCGCCGTCCTCTTCGCCCGGCGCCTCGTTGTGGAGGAGCTTGCGCTTGTTCTGCTGGACGGGGGTCAGGCCGACGACGATGGCGCGGCCGGAGCGCTTGGGCTCGTTGTCGCGCGTGCTGATGTGCATCAGGGCCTCGATGGCCTTGGTGATGGTGGCGATGCCGATCTCGGGGTGCTCGAGCTCGCGGTAGCGGTACTGGAGCAGCAGCTTCACCTTGTGGCCGTGGAAGAGGAAGTTCTCGGCGCGGCGGACCTTGATGAAGAGGTCGTGGTCGTCGATGCGGGGACGGAGCTTGATCTCCTTCACCTTAGAAGCCGATTTCTGGTGCTTGTGCTTCTTCGCTTCTTCGTAGAGGTATTTGCCGTATTCCTGCAGCTTGCAGACGGGCGGGACGGCCGAGGCGGCGATCTCGATCAGGTCGACGCCGAATTCGCGCGCAAGATCCAGCGCCTGCTGCGTGGGCATGATGCCCATCATCTCGCCTTTGGGGGAGATGACGCGGACTTCGGTCGCGCGGATGCGGTCGTTGCGCTTGGGCCCTTTGTCTTCTTTGCGGAAGTTGCCGCGATTCTGTCCCCCGTTGTTGTTCGGGCGGGGGCTGTTAGGACGATAGGGCGAAGGCATTAGGTACTGCGGTGGTGTCTCGCCGCTAAACTCCCCGTTTAGCGGCGATGGTTCAAGCACCGATTCTCCCCGGCGTCCCTCGCGTCCGGTCGCTTACTTGGCCTCGGCGATCGCGGCGAGCAGCTGTTTGCCGTGCTCGGCGGCCTCGACCTTGGGCACGACGCCGATGAGCTTGCCGTCGCCGTCGAAGAGGTAGGCGGCCCGGAGCGGACCAAGGTACTTCTTACCATACATCGATTTCTCGACGATCGCGTCCATGGCCTTCGAGAAGAGGTCCTCCGGGTCCGAGACCAGGGTGAACTTGTAGCCGTGCTTGGCGGCATACTTGGCGTGGGACGCACAGGTGTCCCGGGAGACTGCAATCATCCTAAACCCTTGTCTGACAATGGCTTTCTCGTTTTTATCCATCTCGGCGGCCTGTTTATCGCAGGCGGAGGTATTGTTGCGCATGTAGACTGAAACGATGGTGGGTCCTTCCAGGAGGGAGGCAAAGGAGGCGTTCACGGTCTTTCCGTCCACCAGGGCGTCGATTTTGAAGGTCAGTTTAGGCTTTTTTCCAATGGAAAGCATGGTTTTTAGGGTTGGGTGCAGGGCAGGGGAGCGGGCTTGGTCGGGAAAGTCAAACGGCCCAGCCGATCCAATCCTCTCAGAGAAGCCGGGACTTCTCCCGCTTCGCGGTCCTTTCCCCTTTACAAGTCCCCGCTGACACCCTTTGTTCCGACCCTTTCCGCCATGCAAAAGACCCGCAAGTCCATCTCCAAGCGTTTCAAGGTGACCGGCACCGGCAAAGTGATGCGCCGCTCCCCTAACACCCGCCACTTGCTGAGCTCCAAGTCCCGCAAGCAGCGCCGTCGCGCCAACAAGTCCAAGCGCGTCGACTCCGGCTTCGAGAAGAAGATGCTGGCTTCGATGCCCTTCGCCTAAGCCGGCGACCCTCATTTTTGGCCGAACGGGTGTTCATTAAGGCGACCCCGAGGCCATCTAACCCAAACCAAAACCCAATACCAACATGCCTAGAGCAACCAATGGCCCGGCCACCAAGGCCCGCAAGAAGCGCGCGATCAAAGCCGCCAAGGGCTACTTCGGAAACAAGTCCCGTCTGTACGTCTACGCCCTCGAGGCCGTCCAGCGCGCGCAGAAGTTCGCATATCGCGACCGCCGCAAGAACAAGTCAACGTTCCGTCAGCTGTGGATCGTGCGTCTCAACGCCGCCTGCCGTCCCCTCGGCATCTCTTACAGCCGTCTGATCGCCGGCCTCAAGAAGGCCAACATCACGATGGACCGGAAAAACCTGAGCGAACTGGCCATCCATGACGCACCCGCTTTCGAGGCGATCGTCAAGAAGGCCCAGGCCGCGCTGGCCTAAGACGACCTGACGTCCTCGCACGAAGCCCCGGCCCTCCGGGGCTTCTTCGTCTCCGGGTGCTTTCGCTTGCCGACTTTCCCCGCCGCCGCACAAATCAACCCATGCAGCAGCAGCTCGCCCAACTCGTCGCCGCCGCCACCCAGGAAGCCTCCGCCGTCGCCACCCGCGCCGAGCTCGAAGCCTTCAAGGCGCGCGTCGTCGGCCCCAACGGCTCCCTGACCCAGGTGATGAAGGGGATGGCCACCCTCTCGAAGGAGGAACGCCCGGTCGTGGGCAAGCTCATCAACGAGGCCAAGAGGTCCGTCGAGGAACTCCTCGCCGCCCTCCTGGTGAAGGTCGAGAACTCCGAGATCGCCGCCGCCCTCGGCGCGTCCGTCGACCCGACCCTCCCGAGCCCCGACGCCCCGGCCGGTTCGCTCCATCCGCTCTCCCGCACCCGCGAACGCATCCTGGCTTCGTTCCGCAAGCTGGGCTTCGTCGTCGCCGACGGCCCCGAGGTCGAGACGGAGTGGCATTGTTTCGACGCCCTCAACACGCCCGCCGACCACCCGGCGCGCGACATGCAGGACACGCTCTACATGCCGAAGGCGTTCCGCTCCGCCGACGCGCCCCGCAAGGCCGACGAAGCGATCCTCCTCCGCACCCACACGTCCAGCGTGCAGGTCCGCACGATGCTCTCGCGCAAGCCGCCCTTCCGCATCGTCGCCCCGGGCCGTTGCTTCCGCCGCGACGCGGTCGACGCGACGCACTCCGCCAACTTCCATCAGGTCGAAGGCCTGTGGATCGACCGTGACGTGACGCTCGCCGACCTGCGCGGCGTGCTCGATTTCTTCGTGAAGGAGACCTTCGGCGCCGACGCCGAGATCCGCCTGCGTCCGTCGGTCTTCCCGTTCACGGAACCGTCCTTCGAGATGGATCTCCGCTCGCCTAATCTCGGTCGTCTCTCCGACCGCTGGCTGGAGATCATGGGCTGCGGCCTCGTCGACCCGAAGGTCCTCGAGCTCTGCGGCCTCGATCCCAAGGAGTGGTCGGGCCTCGCCTTCGGCCTCGGCCTCGAACGCATCGCGATGCTGGTCCACGGCATCGACGACATCCGCCACTTCTACAACAACGACACGCGCTTCCTGCGCCAGTTCGCCTGAGCCATGAAAGTCTCCTTCCAAGCGCTCTCCCGTCACCTCGACCTCGCCGGCGTCACCGCCGAGCGCGTCGCGGAGGTCCTCCCGATGCTCGGCCTCGAGGTGGAGTCGGTCACGACCTTCGGCCTCGCCCCGCTGCCCCTCGTGGTGGTCGGCGAGATCAAGTCCTTCGAGAAGCACCCGAAGGCCGACCGCCTCAGCGTCTGCCAGGTCGACGCAGGCGAAGGCTCGCTCCGCCAGATCGTCTGCGGCGCCAAGAACTTCAAGGCCGGCGACCGCGTCCCGGTCGCGCTGCCGGGCACGATGATGCCGGGCGGTTTCGAGATCAAGGTCTCGAAGCTCCGCGACGTCGATTCGGCGGGCATGATGTGCTCCTCCGAAGAACTCGGCCTGGGCAAAGGCGAGGACGGTCTGCTCATCCTGACGCCGCGCCAGCCGGCCGTCGGCACGCCGCTCAATTCGCTTTTCGGCGCGCCGGACACGGTCCTCGAGATCTCGGTGACCCCGAACCGCGGCGATTGCCTCGGCCTCCGTGGCGTCGCCCGCGACCTCGCCGCCGCCTTGGGCCTCGCGCTCAAGCCGCTCACGGTGAAGACGGCCGCCGGCCGCGCCGCCGCGCCCTCCGCCGCCGACGCGGTGCAGTTCGTCCGCTCGTCCTCCGAGTTCTGCCCCTACTACACGCTCCGTACGCTGAAGAACGTGAAGGTCGGCCCGAGCCCGGAATGGCTCCGCCGCGACCTCGAGGCCGCCGGCCTTCGTCCGATCAACAACGTGGTCGACATCACGAACTGGGTGCTGCTCGAGCTGGGCCAGCCGCTCCACGCGTTCGACGCGAAGAAGGTCTCCGAGGGCATCGAAGCCCGTCCGGCCCGCGAGGGCGAAGAGATCGTCCTGCTCGACGGCAAGAAGGTGAAGCTCGAGCCCGGCGTCTGCGTCATCGCCGACGCCCGGCGCCCGCTCGTCGTGGCCGGCGTGATGGGCGGCGTCGATTCCGGCGTGACCGATTCCACGACCGACGTCCTCCTGGAGGCCGCTTGGTTCCGCCCCGGCGAGATCCGCCGCGTCGCCCGCCGCATCGGCGTCTCCACCGATTCCTCCCATCGCTTCGCCCGTGACGTGGATCCGGCCGGCGTCGAACTCGCTTCGCGCCTCGCCACGGACCTCCTCATCGAACTCGCCGGCGCCCAAGTGGTCGGTCCCGCGGTCGTGGTCGGCCAGCCGCCGCGCGCCGACGTGACGATCGAGCTCCCTGCCGGTTACGTCGCCGCGAAGCTCGGTACGCCGGTCGCCGACGCCGACGTCAATGCGGCCTTCGCCCGCCTGGGTTTCACGGTGAAGCCCTCCGCCGCCGGGTTCTCGGTGCTCGTGCCTTCGTTCCGCTCCGACGTGACCCGTCCGATCGACCTGGTCGAGGAATTCATCCGCATCCACGGTACCGACAAGGTGCCCGCCGGCCGTCCGATCGCCCCGCTGCCGGGCGACGAAGACGCGCTGACGTCCGTCTTCACCCGCGAAGTCTCGGCCCGCCTCGTCGGCGCCGGTTTCACGGAGTGCTGCCACTACTCGCTCCGCGACGCCGCGGAACTCGAGCGCACCCTCGGCGCCGACAAGGCCGCCCTGGTCGCGATGGATAATCCGCTGACGGCCGAGCAGACGCACCTCCGCGCGTCGCTCGTCCCCGGCCTCGCCGGCGCGCTCGCCCTCAACCTCTCGGTCCACGCGGATCCGCGCGGTCTCTTCGAGGTCGGCACGGTCTTCCGCCCGCAGGCCGACGGCACGGTCCGTGAATTCCTCTCGGTCGCCTTCGCGATCGTCGCCGATCCCGTGACCCGTTCATGGAAGTCCCGCGAGGCCTTCGACGCCCTGCGCGCCAAGCGCCTGCTGCAGGACGCCGCCGCGCTCGCCGGCGTCGCCTCCGTGCGTCTTTCGTTCGCCGCCGCCACCGGCGGTCTCTGGCAGGCCGACCACGCCTCCGCCCTCGTCGACCGCGGTCGCGCCGCGGAAGGCGCCTGCGGCGTCCTCGACCTCCGCTGGACGCGTTCGCTCGGCCTCAAGAGCTCCGTCATCGCCGGCGAAGTCTGCTTCCCGCGCTCGGCCTTCGCCGAGGCCCGTAAGACCCCGCGCTTCGAAGCGTTCTCGTCCTTCCCGCCCGTGACGAAGGACGTCGCGGTCATCGTCCCCGTCGGCGTCGCCGCCGCCGAGGTCGAAAGCCGCGTCCGTCAAGGCGCGTCCAAGGCCGCCGGCAAGGAGTTCGCGCTGGAGTCGGTCCACTGCTTCGACGTCTTCGCCGGCCCGGGCCTGCCCGAAGGCCATCGCAGCCTCGCTTTCGAGATCCGCTGGCGCCACGCGGCCCGCACGCTCACCGACGAGGAGACCAACCAAGCCCTCGGCGTGGTCATCGCGACGCTCGAGAAGGGCGCCGGCTGGACCGTCCGCCGCTGATCCCCATGGCCGAAGGTTTCGACATCGACCATCTCGCGAAGCTCGCCCGCCTCAGCCTCACGGCCGAGGAGAAGGCGCTCTACTCTTCGCAGCTGAGCCAGATCCTGGGTCACTTCCAGGCGCTGGCTGACGCCGACCTGCCCGCGACGATCGACGACGCCCGCGTGGTCGACGAAGCGGCCCTGCGCTCCGATGAGCCGGGTCCGGTCCTCGGCGCCGCCGCCGTCACCCGCATCGCCCCCGCCTCGCGCGACGGGCAGATTTCCGTCCCGCGCGTCGTGGACGACGAATCCTGAGCCATGGCCGACGCGCTCCATACGCTTTCCGCCGCCGAGCTCGGCCGCCGCCTCGCCGCCGGCACGCTCACGTCCCGTGCCCTCTGCGAAGCCCTGATCGCCCGCTACCAGACGGTGAACGAGAAGGTCGGCGCCTTCACGCACCTCGACCAGGCCGACGTGCTCGCGCAGGCCGACGCCTCCGACGCCCGCCGTCAGGCCGGACAGGGCAGGGGCCCGCTCGAAGGCCTCCCGGTCGCGATCAAGGACAACATCGCGGTGAAGGGCCAGCCACTCACCTGCTCGAGCAAGATGCTCGCGCCGCTGGTCTCGCCTTACGACTCCCACGTCGCCGAACGCCTCCGCGCGGCCGGCGCGATCCTCTACGGTCGCCTGAACATGGACGAGTTCGCGATGGGTTCTTCCACCGAGAACTCCGCTCTCCGCAAGACGTTCAATCCTTGGGACCTCGCCCGCATCCCGGGCGGTTCTTCCGGCGGCAGCGCCGCGGCCCTCGCGGCCGGCCTGGTGCCGCTCTCGCTGGGTTCCGATACCGGCGGCTCCATCCGCCAGCCCGCCTCGCATTGCGGCGTGGTCGGCCTGAAGCCCACCTACGGCCTCATCTCCCGCTTCGGTCTCGTGGCCTTCGCTTCGTCGCTCGACCAGATCGGCCCGATGGCCCGCAGCGTCGAAGACTGCGAACTGCTCCTCAACGCCTTGGCTTCCGCCGACGCGCGTGACATGACCTGCTTCGGTCCGTCCGACCGTGCTCTCTCGGCGGCCGGCGACGCGAAGAAGCTCCGCATCGGCATCCCGAAGGGTTTCCTCGGCAAGGGCGTCGCCCCCGAGGTCGCCGCCGCCGTCAACGCCGCGGTCGAATTCTATCGCGCCCAAGGTTGCGCGATCTCCGAGGTCGAACTGCCCTCCGCCGACCTCGCGGTGCCGACCTATTACGTCGTCGCGACCGCCGAGGCTTCCTCGAACCTCGGCCGCTATGACGGCGTGCGCTACGGCCATCGCTCGTCCGTCGCCGGCACGCCGGTCGAGATGATGACGGCCAGCCGCTCCGAAGGCTTCGGTCCGGAAGTGAAGCGCCGCATCCTGCTCGGCACGTTCGTGCTCAGCGCCGGTTACGCCGACGCTTATTACGTCCGCGCGCTCCGCGCCCGCGCGAAGATCCGCGCCGAATACCTCGCCGCTCTCGCCGGCGTCGACGTGCTGCTCACCCCGACCGTCCCGACGCCCGCCTTCAAGGTCGGCGAGAAGGCCGCGGATCCGCTGCAGCTCTACCTCGAGGACATCTTCACGATCCCCGCCAACCTCGCCGGACTCCCGGCGATCTCGGTGCCCTGCGGCAAGTCCGGCCACCTGCCGGTCGGTTTCCATCTCGTCGGAGCGCCGCTCTCCGAAGCCAAGCTCCTCGCCGCGGGCCGCCTCTTCGAAGCCGCCCACGGTTACGCCCACCAGCAAGCCGCCCTATGAGCAACGTGCCTTCTGATTGGGAAGTCGTCATCGGCCTCGAGGTCCACGTGCAGCTGCGCACCCGCGCCAAGGTCTTCGCGTCGTCCCCGTGGGGCTTCGGCAAGGAGCCCAACGAGCAGGTCGACCCGGTCGTCCTCGGCCTCCCGGGCACGCTGCCGGTGGTGAACCGCGAAGCGGTCGAGAAGGCCATCCTCTTCGGCCTCGTCGTGGGCGCGGAGATCCCGGAGCGCTGCGCCTGGGACCGTAAGAATTATTTCTACCCGGATAATCCGAAGAACTACCAGCTCACCCAGAAGGATTTCCCGGTCGTCGTCGGCGGTCAGGTCGAGATCGAGCTCCCGGGCGCGTCGCGCAACGTGATGGGCGAGCACAAGTTCATCCGCATCCACCACGCGCACCTCGAGGAGGACGTGGGCAAGCTCAGCCACGCGGGCAGCGGCTCGTTGGTCGACTATAACCGCGCCGGCGTGCCGCTCCTCGAGATCGTGACCGAGCCGGACCTCCGTTCCTCCGCCGAAGCCGAGGCCTTCCTCCGCTCCCTCGTCGCGATGCTCACCCAGGCCGGCGTCGCCGACTGCGACATGGAGAAGGGCCAGCTGCGCTGCGACTGCAACGTGTCCGTCCGTCGCCGCGGCGCCGAGAAGCTCGGCACCCGCACCGAGACCAAGAACCTCAACTCGATCTCGAGCGTCCGCGACACGGTCATCTACGAGACCGCCCGCCAGATCCGCGAACTCGAAGCCGGACGGGCGATCACGCAGGAGACCCGCGGCTGGAACGCCGAACTCGCCCGCGGCTACGTCCTCCGCGACAAGGAAGACGCCCACGACTACCGTTACTTCCCGGATCCGGATATCCCGACCCTCAAGATCTCCCGCGAGACCGTCGCGCGCCTCGCGAAGCAGGTCCCCGAGAACCTTTACGACCGCCAGCGTCGCTACGTCGAGAAGCTCGGCCTGCCTTACACCGCCGCCTCGGTCCTCGTCAACGACCGCGCCCTCGCCGAGTGGTTCGAAGCCGCCGTAGCCGCGCACCCGGCCAACCCTTCCGGTATCGCCAACCTCGTCGCCAACGACCTGCTCCGTGATCTCGCCGCCTCGGCCGGCGCCGCCGGCGCCTTCGACGAAGCCGCCCCGGCCCCCGTCTCGCTCGCTTCCTGCCCGATCAAGCCCGCGCAGCTCGCCGGCCTGGTCAAGCTGACCGACGACGGCGTGATCTCCAAGCAGCAGGCCAAGGAAGTCTTCGCCGAGATGTTCAAGACCGGCCGTGACGCCGCCGCCATCGTCGACGCCAAGGGCCTCCGCCAGAACAGCGACACCGGCGAACTCGAGAAGATCGTCCAGGAGGTCATCGCCGACCCGGCCGTGGCCAAATCCATCGCCGAATACCGCGCCGGCAACGAGAAGGCCATCAACGCGCTCAAGGGGCCGATCATGAAGCGCACGCAGGGCAAGGCCAACCCGGTCCTCATCGACCAGCTGCTGCGCAAGTTCCTCGCATGAGCGAACCCGCCGCTTCCCCGCTCACCGCCGGCATCAAGGCGTTGAGGGACATCGCCCTGCCGTTGGCGATCATCATGCTGGCCGCAGCCGGCCTTGTCGTCGCGTATTACAACATCCCGGAAGTCGCCACGGCGCTCAACCGCATCGGGGCCGTCAACGACGCCGACCCGCTCGCTTTCGCGGCGATCTTCACCGCCATCTCCTCCGGCCTGATTCCCTGGTGTTTCCGCATGGTCTTCCCAGGATTACGTCCGGCGCACCCCTTCCGCGACCTCCTGCACAGCATGGTCTGGTGGGCCCTGATGGGGATGCTGGTCAGTTACTTCTACACCCTGCAGGCGGCTTGGTTCGGCAGCGAAGCGACGGTCGGAACCGTCCTGCTCAAGGTCTTCGTCGACATGGCCGGCTTCACGGTCTTCATCGGCGCGCCTTTCAACGCCATCTCCCACCTCTGGAAGGACTGCGGCTGGGACACCGCCCGCCTGCGCTCGGCGATGGGCCCCGGCTGGTATCGCCGCCTGGTCCTTCCGAACCTGCTGACGAACTATTTCGTCTGGTTCCCCGGCACGCTGATCTTCTACAGCATGCCCACCGACCTCCAGCTGGTCGTGGCCAACTGCATCGGTTGCTTCTGGGCCCTGATGTGCGCCCGGATCGCGGCCCATTCAGGGGTGCCGACCACGGATATCCACGCCTGAGGCTGATTCGGGTCCGGTCGGTAACCCTCGCTTGAATCCCCGCCTCGCTTCGGCGAGCCTCCCCCCTGTGCCCGATCTCTTCGGAGAAATCGAACCCGGCGTCGCCGAGGTGGTCCCGTTCGACGGCGGGGCCCGGGCCTACTCGTATTCGGTGCCGGCGGGCCTGAAGGACGTGCTGAAGGTCGGTCAGCTGGTCCGCGTCCCGCTCGGCGGCCGCACCAGCATCGGCGTCGTCTGGAAGTATCCGGCCGAGCCGCCGCCCGCCGCGCGCCTGCGCAGCGTCATGACGCTGGAGCATGAGCAGCCGGTGATGACGCCCGATTGCTGCAAGTTGGCCGAGTGGATGGCGAGCTACTACGGCTGCGGCTTGAATTCCGTCCTGGAGACCGTCCTGCCCGCAGCGGTGCGCAAGGGCGTCCGCCCGGTGCTGCGTCGCCTGCTCACGCTCATCGCCCCGCCCGAAGCCGAGGCGCTCGCGAAACTCCGCAAGAAGGCCCCGCGTCAGGCGCAGGTCATCGATTTCCTGGCCGCCCAGACGGAGCCGGCCGACCGCGCGAAGATGGTCGAAGGCCTCGGCGTCTCCCAGCAGGCCGTCGACGCCCTGATCAAGGCCGGCGCGGTCAAGGAAGACGCCAGCGTGCTCTGGCGCGTGGCCTACGATGACCCTTATGCCGAAGGAGAGACCGTCGCCTCGGCGGGGCACACCCTGAATCCCGAACAGCTCGCCGCGGTGGCCTCGGTCACGCAGACGCTCGATTCCAAGGCCTTCCGCGCGCACCTGCTGCATGGGGTCACGGGCTCGGGCAAGACGGAGGTCTACGTGGCGCTCATCCGCAAGGTCGTGGCCGAAGGGGGCTCCGCGATCTTCCTCGTCCCCGAAGTCGCGCTCACCCCGCAGACGGTCGGCCGGCTCCGTTCCCGTCTCGCCGACCTCGGCGCCAAGGTGGTCGTCTGGCACAGCCATCTTTCCGCCGGCGAGCGTTTCGACGCCTGGATGGCGATGTCGCTCGGGCAGGCGAGGGTGGTGGTCGGCGCTCGTTCGGCCGTCTTCGCCCCGCTCCCGGACCTCCGCCTCATCGTCGTCGACGAGGAGCACGAGCCTTCCTTCAAGCAGGGCGAGACGCCGATGTATCACGGCCGCGACGTCGCGGTGATGCGTGCGTCGGTCCTCGGCGCGGCCTGCGTGCTGGGCTCCGCCACGCCCTCGCTCGAGACCTGGAAGAACGCCACGGCCGGCCGCTACGCCCTCGATGTGATGGCCAAGCGCGTCGATGACCGCCCGATGCCGGCCTTCCGTATCGTGGATATGCGTCGTGAGGTGCTCCACTCGAAGGGCCAGCATATCCTTTCCCGTGAGCTGACCGACGGTATCCGCGCCCGGCTCGAACGCCGCGAGCAGTCGATCCTCTTCCTGAACCGTCGCGGACATTCACGCTCCCTGGTCTGCCCGGACTGCGGCGAGGCCGTCCAGTGCAAGCGCTGCAGCGTCTCGCTGACCTTGCACCGGACCGACGACACCGCCCGCTGCCACCTGTGCAACCACCAGGAGCGCGCCCCGGTGCTCTGCCCGAGCTGCCGCTCCCCGAAGGTCCGCTGGAAGGGCTACGGCACCCAGAAGGTCGAGGAGACCATCGCTCAGCTCTTCCCCCGCGCCCGCGTGGCCCGCATCGACGCCGACACGATGGGCAAGAAGGACCTCTTCCGGAAGGTGCTCTCGGATTTCCGCGCCGGCAGATACGACATGCTCCTCGGCACGCAGATGATCGCCAAGGGCCTCGACTTCCCGCGCGTGACGTTGGTGGGCATCATCGACGCCGATCTCTCGTTGCAGCTGCCGGACTTCCGCGCCGCCGAACGCACCTTCCAGCTCCTCACCCAGGTCGCCGGCCGCGCGGGCCGCGGCGACCTCGAGGGCGTGGTCGTCGTGCAGAGCTTCCAGCCGGCCTCCGACCCGATCCAGTTCGCCAAGCGCCTCGATTTCCACGGCTTCGCCGCCGCCGAGCTCGAGAAGCGCGCCGAGTTCGGCTACCCGCCGGACCGGCACCTGATCCGCCACGTCTTCCGCGGGCGTAACGCCGAGAAGGTCAACTTCGTGGCCGACGCGTGGGTCAAGGAACTCGAGCGCCTGCATCCCGGGCTCTGCGAGATCCGCGGCCCGGCCCCGTGTCCGTTCGAGAAGGTCCAAGACCAGCACCGCGTGCACATCTGGTATCTCGTCGCCGGCGTGAAGTCGCTCCTCGCGGCCTTGCTGCCCTTGCGCGCGAGGATCCTCGGGGATGAGGACGTCATCGACGTCCTCGACGTCGACGCGCAGGATTGTGCCTAAGTAAAGATGACTGGATCGAGGTCAGCATCGATGACTGCGTCGATGGCAGATAATGCAGGATTTATTGAACCCTTAGGCTCGTGATCCTTGGCCTCGGCTGACTTGTCTTATCTGTGATCGACTCAGTCATCGATTCAGCACTCGATTCAGCCCTCCATGAGGGCGCTACGCGCCCTCAGAACCACCGCTTCCGCTTCATCCAGAGGATGATGCCGGTCGCGAGGGCGCCCATGGAGCCGAGCGCCAGGAAGTAGCCGTATTTCTCGCCCCACTCGGTGTGGATCTCCGGCATGAAGTGGAAATTCATGCCCCAGAGCCCGACCAAGAAGGTCAGCGGGATGAAGACCGAGCTCATCACCGTCAGCACGCGGATGACCTCGTTGGTCTTCCGTTCCTGCTGGGTGTGGTGATATTCCTGCAGGTCCTGCAGGATCATGCGGGCATGTTCGATGCGGTCGGCCGCGCGGATGGCGTGGTCGTACAGGTCGCGCAGGAACATGTCCAAGGACGTCGGCAGGAGCGGGTGTTCGTAGTGTTCGAGGACGCTGACCATGTCCTTGAGCGGCTGGGCGAGGCGGCTGAGCCGCACCACGATGCGCTTGAGGCGGTAGACCTCGTTGAGGTCCCAGTCGTCGGTGCCCTTGAGGATGGAATCCTCGAGCTCGGTGGTGGCGTCCTCGATCTCCTCGGTCTGGTAGAGAAGGCGGTCGACCAGCGTGTCCAGGAGCGAGTAGACGAGGTAGCCGGCGTGCCACTTGCGGATGTTGCCTTTGTTGTCCGCGATGCGCTTCTCGACGGCCTCGAAGACCTTCTCGTCGTTCTCATGGAAGGAGATGACCCAGTTCTGGGCGGCGACGATGGAGATCTGCTGGCCGCGCGGGGTGTCTTCCTCGACGCCGATGCGGACCGCGCGGGCGATGGCGAGGAGCTTGTCGCCGTGCTCTTCGAACTTCGGCCGGGAGGTGGCCGTCAGGATGTCTTCCTGGGCCAGCATCGGGATGTCGAAGAACGCGCCGACGATGTGGACGATCTGCGGGTCGGTGATGCCGAGGACCTGGATCCAGACCATCCCGGGCTTGCCGGCGAAGCGGCCGACGGAATCCAGGTCGGAGAACTCCTCCACCTTGCAGTTGTTCTCGTCGTAGGAGAAGACCCGGAACTTGGTCGGAGCGGTCGATTCGAAGGGCGAGGCGGCCGGCAACTGGCCCGGAGCGCGGCCGATTTCGGTGTCCTCGTAGGCGGCCTCTCCAGGCAGCGGGCGGGCGTCGGCCTTCAGGCCCAGCCGGGAGCGCAGGTCGTGCATGCGCCGTTCGAGGAAGGAACGGGCGCGGGCCACCTCCTGTTGACGCCTTTGCTGGTGCCGGCTCATCCCTCCATCATCCGCATAGGGGGGACGATGTCAACGGGTTCGGCGGGTCCGCGCCCGTCGCCGAATCTTCCTTTTCCTCAGGATTTCCGCGAGCCTTTGGCGTTCCGTCGACCGCTCTTGGCGATCCCGAGGGTCACGAGCTTCCCTTGGTTCACCTTCTGGAACAGGTTGTTCGAATTCGTCACCCCGAGGCAGTAGAGGACGGCCGCGACGTCATCCGTCTTGTCCTTGTGGACGAGGCCGGCGTTCGCGAGCCACTGCGCGATCGCGTGGTGGAAGTTCGGCGGGCTGATGTCGAGGTCGTCGCCGCCGAAGCGAAGCCAGAGTTCGGCGCGGTCCCTCATGGTGCAGTTGCCGCGCTTCTGCTGGCGCTCGTGGAGGAATTTCAGGAGTTCGGCCAGATCGGAGGGCAGCTTGGGCGAGGGGGACTCGGACATGGGCGGAGATGGGTCAGGAGGGCGAGGGCGGGCGTCGGTCGGTCCGGGCGGGGAGAGCGAAGGTCGCCATCGAAAGGCCAAGGGATAATTAAGCGACAGTCGGCTGGGAACACTTAATTACAATCTCCGCATAATATTATAAAGTAATAGAAGCCCGGGGTCGCGGCGTCTCCGAAGGGTTTCCCGGGGTGGTGGTCGCGACAGGACTTGAACCTGTGACTTCAGCAATGTGAATGCTGCGCTCTAACCAACTGAGCTACGCGACCATGAACCCGGGAAGACATCCTATCCCCGCGGGGAGGGTGGCGGGCAAGCCTGTTTTCAGCCCCCGGCCCGCCGAACGTCGGCCTGGCTTGTCTTCCCTCGGGGTCGTCTTAACAGTGTGGCAAGATGGACACCACCGCACCAGCCGCCGGACCGCGCGTCGCCGACGAGCGCCTGATCCGCCTGACGGCTCCGGCCGGCGTGAAGGTGCGGGCCTTGGCCGCGCGCGAGGCCCAAGGGAATTACCTGCGGGTGGTCATCGCCGGCGGCGGTTGCAACGGCCTGTCCTACAGGATGCGCTTCGTGGGCGAGGCCAAGCCGGCCGATATCCTGGTCCGCTCCGAGGGCGTCGACGTCCTGGTCGATCCGAAGTCGGCCCTCTATCTCCGTGGAACCCAGCTGGATTATTCCGACAAGATGATCGGCGGCGGGTTCAAGTTCTCCAACCCCAACGCCAAGGCCAGCTGTTCCTGCGGGGAGAGTTTTTCGCTTTGACCGAAGGTCAAAGCGAGGGGGCGCAGCGAAGCTGCGAGGGGGCACGTTGACACGTTGGCACGTGGGCTAGGGGGGTTGTCGTCTTTGCCTTGGGTAGGGTCGGGACCGCGTCACGACATGGTGTGCGTTGGGTAGGGCTGACCACCCTTGGTCAGCCGCGGTTGAGCGTGCCGCTCAACCCTACTTCGATGCAGGGATCCAAACTCAAGGGGAAACCGGAGACCGGATGATTGGCTGGGGAGATCAAACACCCCGGCAAACACCCCGGCAAACCTCACGGTCTCAGGTCTCCCTTTGATTTTCGTCCTCAGTCCGCGGGAATCTCGTCCTTCGCGCCGGCCTCATAACGTTCGCACCAGGCCTTGGACCATGCGGCGAAGTCGCCCGCGGCGATGTGCGCGTGGGCCTGGGCCATGAGGTCCTGCAGGAAGTGGATGTTGTGCAGCGCGAGCAGGGTGCCGCCGAGCTGTTCGCCGGCGTGATGCAGGTGTCGCAGGTAGGCGCGGGAGAAGTGGCGGCAGGTGTAGTTGTCCATGCCTTCCACGAGCGGGCGGTGGTCCTCCTTGTACCGGAGGTGCTTCACGCTGATCGGGCCGTCGGGCGTGAACGCACCGCCGTGGCGGCCGATGCGCGTGGGCATCGTGCAGTCGAACATGTCGGCGCCGAGCGCGACCATGCGGAGGAGCTGGGGCGGGGTGCCGACGCCCATGACATAGCGGGGCTTGTCCTTGGGCAGGAGCGGGGCGACGAGGCCGACCTGGTGGAGCATGTGCTCCTCGGGTTCGCCGACGCTGACGCCGCCGATCGCATGGCCGGGAAAATCAAGTCCGCCGAGCTCTTCGGCGCAACGGATACGGAGGTCATCGTAGACCGAGCCCTGGTTGATGCAGAAGAGGTGACGGCCCGAGGCCAGGAAGCCGCGGTCCTTGGCCAGCCGGAGCATCTCCTTCGCCCAGCGGATGGAGCGGGTCACGGCGACTTCGCAGGAGGCGCGGTCGCAAGGGTAGGGTGGGCATTCGTCCAGCACCATCGCGATGTCCGAGCCCAGCGCGTCCTGGATGTCGAAGCAGTCCTTCACGTCGAGGAACAGCTTGTTGCCGTCGAGGTGCGAACTGAAGTGGATGCCCTCGTCCGTGATCGTGCGGAGCTTCGCGAGCGAGAAGACCTGGAAGCCGCCGCTGTCGGTCAGGATCGGCTTGTCCCAGTGCATGAACTTATGGAGGCCGCCTGCGGCGCGGACGATCTCACGGCCGGGCCGCAGGTTCAGGTGGTAGGTATTGCTGAGCAGGATCTGGGCGCCCGTCTCCGCGACCTGCTGCGGCGTGAGGCCTTTGACCGTGGCCTGGGTGCCCACCGGCATGAAGACCGGCGTACGGACCTCCCCGTGGGGCGTCTTCAGGACGCCGAGGCGCGCGGCCGTGGCCGTATCGGTCTTAAGCAGGGTGAACACGGCCCGAAACTAGGGGGCAGGCTGGCACGCTGGCAAGGGGACAAGAAGAG
>SYID01000086.1 GCA_005798925.1 Verrucomicrobiota bacterium | reverse complement strand
GATGACGGGATCGAGTTCGCCGGCCTTGGCGAGCTCGGTGAGGTCGCGGCCGAAGGTCTTGAGGAGGGAGAGGCGTTCGCCGCGGCCCGGGCGGGCGCCTTCCTCGGAAGAGGATCGGCGGGAAGGCGGGGGCGCGTCTTCGGAGGACTCATCCGAGGGGGGCGGCGTGTCGCCGTCTTTTTTCTCAGCCTCGTCGGCGGCGGAGGGGTCGATATCGGCGAGGATCTCCTTGCGGCAGCGTTCGAGGTCGACGTCGAGCTGCTGCAGGACGCGGGCGGCGACGCCCTCCCCTTCCTTGAGAAGCCCGAGCAGGATGTGCTCCGTGCCGACGTAGGCATGGCCGAGGGCGCGGGCTTCGGTGACGGCGTGCGCCATGACCTTCTGGACGCGCGGCGTCAGCGGGATCGTGTCCGGAGCCTTGGCTTCTTCCGGGCCAGGGCCGACCTGTTTCTCGACGGCGGAGCGGACGATCTTCAGGTCGAGGCCCATGCGGCCGAGGACGTTGACCGCGACGCCCTCGCCGAGCTTGATGAGCCCGAGCAGGATGTGCTCCGTGCCGACGTAGTTGTGGTTGAACCGGCGGGCTTCCGCCCGGGCCAGTTCCACGACCTTGCGGGCGCGGGGAGTGAAATTGCTGTTTTTGTCCTTATCCATGAGAAGTGGGGTTTGAGGGCGAAGCGCCTTATGGGGTGGTTAGCAGGGACTATGCCCGAACCGCAGAGAGGTTCAAGCGTTCCCCCGAAGTCGGGGGTAACCCCGCCTTTTGCCTTTGCCAGCGGCGGAACCCGCCTGTTTGTTCATCGCCAAGACCATGGGTATCAGCATGCAAGCGGCGGGCGAGGCCCTCCGAGGCCTCGTCAAGGGCCTCAAAGGGCGGAAAGTGGCCGTATTAGGCCATATGCGCCCAGATGGCGACTGCATCGGCTCCCAGGTCGCGCTCTGCCGGATGCTGCTGGCCGAGGGCGTCGACGCCATCTGCGTGAACCGAGATCGGATCCCCCCGAACCTCGTCCCCTACGCCGAGGGCGTGGCCTTCGTCAAAGGAGCCGATTATGACGCGACCGACCGTGTCGCCGTCACGGTCGACTGTGCCGATGCGTCCCGCATCGGGACGGAACTGCTCGCCAAATTCCCGGCGGGCATCCTCGCCAACATCGACCACCACGCCTCGAACCCAGACTACGCGCGCACGAACATCGTCGTCCGCGAGGCCGCCGCCACCTGCCACATCCTCGCCGCCGGCGCCCTCGCCCAGGGCCTGGCCGTCGATGCCGTCACCGCCAAGGCCCTGCACCTCGGCATCCTGACCGACACCGGCCGCTTCTGCTACCGCAGCACGACCGCCGACGTCTTCGGGATCGTGGCCGAACTCGTCCGGCGCGGCGCCGATCCCGCCGAAGCCAACTACCGCGTCTTCGAGCAGGAAAGCCGCGGGAAACTCGAGCTCACGAAGCGCTTCCTCAACACGATCGCCTTCCATGAAGACGGCAAGGTCTGCTCCGGTGAGCTTACCCAAGCCGATTACGCCGCCACCGGCACCACGAAGGAGGACAAAGAAGGGCTCGTCGAGTTCCCCCGTTCCGTCGAAGGCGTCGAGGTCGCCGTGCTGATGGAAGAAGGCGCCGACGGCATCCGCGGCAGCCTGCGTGGCCGCGACCCGAAGCTCCGCCTCGACCTCTGCGCCGCCAAGCTCAACGGCGGCGGCCACATGCTCGCGGCCGGCTTCAACATGCAGGGCTGCCGCCTGCCCCAGGACCGCGCGAAGATCCTCGGGATCGTCATCGCCCACTATCGCGAATACGCGGCGAAATGAGCGAGCCCGTCGCCGAACCCGCGGGCGTGCTGCTCGTCGACAAGCCGCAGGGCATCACCTCGCACGACGTCGTGGACAGCGTCCGCCGGCTCTACCGCACGCGCCGCGTCGGCCACGCCGGCACGCTCGACCCGATGGCGACCGGCCTGCTAATCGTGCTCGTCGGCAAGGCGACCAAGGCCTCCGACCAGCTGATGGCCCAGGACAAGGAATACCTCGGCGAGGCCACCCTTGGCATCGTGACCGACACCCAGGACGCCGAAGGCGAGACGCTGGAGACGAACCCGGTCCCCGAGCTCACGGAAGCGCAGGTGCGCGCCGCCCTCGCTTCGATGCTGGGCGACCAGTCGCAGGTCCCGCCGATGCATTCGGCCAAGAAGGTCGGCGGCCGGAAACTCTACGACCTCGCCCGCAAGGGCGTCGAAGTCGTGCGCGAACCCCGCGCGATCAGCATCTCCGAGTTCGAGCTGCTCTCCTGGGAAAGGCCCCGGATCAATTTCCGCGTCCGCTGCACCAAAGGGACCTACGTGCGCACGCTGGCCTACGACCTCGGCCGCAAGCTCGGTCCGGGCGCTCACCTCTCGATGCTCCGCCGCACGCGCTCGGGCCAGCTCGACCTGTCGCGCGGCCACACCTTGCCACAGCTCGGCGCGATGAACGACGACCAGCTCGCCGCCGCCCTCGTGCCCGTGAGCGAAGCCGCACCCGCCGCATGAACCTGCCCCTCCATCTCGCCATCGGCGCCTTCGACGGAGTGCACCTCGGCCATCGCGCCGTGCTGCACTCCGCCCGCGAGGCCGCCCGGGCGGACGGAGGCGTCGTCGGCGTGCTCACCTACGATCCGCACCCGAGCAAGGTCCTGCGGCCGAAGTCGGCGGTCCCGCTGATCTTCACGCGCGCGCAGAAGGACGAACGCCTGACCGAAGCCGGCGCCCAGCTGATCCATCACGAGAAATTCGACCGGGACCACGCGGGCATCGAAGCGGCCGACTTCCCGAAGTGGCTGAAGCAGACCTTCCCGAACCTGAAGTCGCTTCATGTGGGCTCCAACTTCCAGTATGGCCGGGGACGCGCCGGCCACGGCGAGACCCTCATCGCGCATGGCGCGGCCGAAGGCCTCGGCGTGAGGCTCGTCGCCGCGGTCCGCCTGGGCGACGAGACCGTCAGCAGCTCGCGGATCCGCCAGTGCCTCGCCGCCGGGGACCTCGCCCTCGCGAACGCGATGCTGCTGCGGCCTTACGAGGCAGAAGGCACGATCATCGGCGGACGACGCCTCGGCCGCACCATCGGTTTCCCGACGCTCAACATCGCCTGGGAGCCTGAGCTCAAACCGGCTTACGGCGTGTATGCGGCCGAGGTCATCTTCCGAGGCGAGGCCCTGCCCGCCGTGGCCAACTACGGCCTACGCCCCACCGTCGAAAGCGGACCGGTCGCCCCCTTGCTCGAAGCCCACGTGCTCCGCGGCCCCGCGCCGACGACGGGCGACACCGTGCGCGTCCGCTGGGTCCGTCGCCTCCGCGCCGAGCAGAAGTTCGCGGACCTCGCCGCCTTGCAGGCGCAGATCGCGAAGGATTCCGAGCAGGCCAAGCAGGCGCTCGGCCTGCTCAGTTGATTCAGGATTTGGCGTTCAGCTGGGCCCGGGACCAGAAGAACAACACATTCCACAGGGCGAGTCCGTAGAGAGCGAACAGCGGGAATCGCCCTTCGTTACCGCCGTTCGCCTTGACGATGAACCAGCCGAGGACGGCCAGGAAGTCGGCGAAGAGCATCAGCCAGATGGCTTTGTTCGAACGGATGAAGGCTTCCATGGTCAGATCGTTTGGGCGAACTTCTTGATGATGCCGCCGAAGGCACCGTTCGAGAAGAAAACGACGCAGCGCGGGG
>SYID01000007.1 GCA_005798925.1 Verrucomicrobiota bacterium | reverse complement strand
CCGGCAACAAGGCCAACCCCGACCCGACCAAGCACGTGAAATGGGGCTCCCAGACGGTGGACGAGATGATGATCGGCTACGTCGAATACTTCCGTCCGCTGTGATGGCGGACGAAACGGGTGGCATCAGCGGAACTTAAGCCCGGAAGGCCTGTCGGAATCATGAGAGACCCCTCAGGGGCACCCCGAAGCCCCCGACCGCCACCTTGCACGTCAGGGCATGGTCTGGCCCGCCAAGGAAAGGCTCGCTTCGGGAAGTCCGCCTATCGCAAAATATCACCACAACCCTTTAGCCAGCCCTTGCATGCATCGCCGCCGCTTCATCCTCCGCTCCCTCGGCGCCACCTTGGCCCTGCCGGGACTATGCTCGCTCAGCGCGAAGGCCCTCAGCGGCAACCCCACCGTCCAGACGTCCAAGGGGGCCGGCATCGGCGCCCGTCGCTTCGTGGCGATCGGCAACCTGCTCGGCTACCAGACCAAGCAGCTGTTCCCGAAGACCGCCGGCCGCGACTTCGAAAAGACGACCCTGCTGGAACCGCTCTGGGAGCAGAAGGACAAGCTGACCGTCTTCCGCGGCCTCGACCACGGCGTCAAGGGCGGCCACTTCGCGGTGCACTCCTTCCTCTCCGGCGTGCTCAACTCCGAGGCGCAGAACCGACCGGACGGCAACGTCTCGCTCGACCAGTTCCTCGCCGAGGAGATCGGTCACCAGACCCGCTTCCCCTCGCTCACCGTCGGTTCCGAAGGCGGCATCCACGGCGGCTGCCAGATCGCCTGGACGAAGGCCGGCGTGCGCGTCCCCCCGATCACCAACCCGGCCGAACTCTTCGACAAGCTCTTCGTCAGCGACTCCGCCGAACGCCGCAAGCGTCGCGAGCAGGACAATCGCGTGCAGGCCTCGATCCTCGACTCCGTGCGCGAGGAGGCGAAGCGTCTCTCCGGCCAGGTCAACCAAGAGGACAAGGCCAAGCTCGACGAATATTTCACTTCCGTCCGCGACGTCGAGAAGCGCCTCGAACTGCGCCAGCGCTGGACGCACCTCCCGAAGCCGGCGGCGCCCTTCGGCAAGCCGGCCAACCGCAACCCGGTCGACGACCTGCCGCTGATGTATGAGCTGATCGCGCTCGCCCTGCAGACCGACAGCACCCGTATCGCCACGCTGGAGATCGGCGGCGACTTCATGCCCCAGCATCTCGGCATCAAGAAGGACTACCACGGGCTTTCCCACCACGGCAACGACCCCGAGTCGATCGCCCACCTGATCAGCCTCGAGCGCTACCAGATCGCGCAGTATGGCAAGTTCGTCGGCCGCCTCGCGCAGATGAACGACGGCGACGGCACCCTGCTCGACTCGACGACGGTGCTCTTCGGCAGCGGCATGGGCGACGCCAATTCGCACCGGAACACCGACCTGCCGATCCTGCTCGCCGGCGGCGGCTACAAGCACGGCACCTTCCGCGAGGTCTCGCGCGAGGTGAAGCACAAGGTGCCGCTCTGCAACCTCTTCGTCGACATCGCCCAGAAGATGGGCGTCGAAACCGAAGCCTTCGGCAGCAGCACGGGGCGTTTCGCCTGAGCCTCAGCGCACCGCGGTCGTGAGCCTGCTTCCGGTATTCCTAACCTTGGCGTCCCGCCGACTGGGCTTGCTGGCCCTGTCCGCCGCCCTGTCGGCCGCGACCCTTGCCGCCGCCGAGACGCGCGCCAAGCAGGTCGAGCAGTTCCTGAGCCGCTACTGCCTGGAATGCCACGCCGCCGACGTCCAGAAGGGCGACCGCTCGTTCGAGAAGTTCACGCTGCCGTTGAAGACGCTGCCGGAGGTCATCGAGGCGCGCGACATCATCGACCAGCTGACCCTCCGAGAGATGCCCCCCAAGAAGGCCGACCAGCCGACCGACGAAGAGCGCCTCGCGGCCATCCGCGCCCTGCGCGAGGGCACCGCGGCGGCCCAGGCTACGCTGCAGAGCACCGGCTCGCGCACGGTCCTGCGCCGGCTTTCCAACCGCGAATACGAGAACACCCTCGCCACCTTGTTCGGACGGCGCGTCGACACCCTCGGCCTGACCGCCGACTTCCCCAAGGAGAAGACCGCCCGCCACCTCGACACGATCGGCCAGTCGCTGGTGACCTCCGGTTTCCTCGTCGACCAATATTTCCAGGCCGCCAACCGCCTCGTCGAGACCCGTCTGGGCAAGCCGGCCACCGCGCCGCAGACCTGGCGCTTCAATAAGAACTTCGTCCAATACGAAGAGCTGACCGGCTCGCACAAGAGCGCCTTCAATTTCCGCTACCTCAACCTCTACGAACAGCCGAACACCGACACCCGTCAGGGCGGCTACGGTCACATCGAGGACTTCCGCCAAGGCGTGCCGGTCTCCGGCCTCTACGACCTCGAGGTCGAAGCGGCGGCCCTGCACCGCGACACCCATTACGACCCTGCCATCTTCGGCATCGATTTCTCCGAGCCCTTCATCCTCGGCGTAGTGCCCGGCGACATCACGAAGGGCCATATCCATTACCCGCAGGCCATCGAGCCGCTGCTCGCCAGCAGCGTGGTGCCCGACAACACGCCCACCCGGCTGAAGTTCCGCGTCTGGCTCGAGGCCGGGCAGACCCCGCGCTTCATCTTCCCGAACGGACCCTACGAATCGCGGGCCTCGGTGGTGACCATCAACAAACGCTACAAGGACCAGTTCAAGGGGCCGATCGGCAGCTCCGGCGTCGGTCGCGCCCACATCCTCCGCGAAGGCAAGCTTCCGCACATCCGCATCAGCGAGATCGTCGTCCAAGGCCCCGTGACCGAGCCCGTGGGCGGAGCCGAGGAGGTCGCCGTCTTCGGACCAGAGGGCTTCAAGGCAGACCGGGCCCTGGACCAGTTGTTCGCCTTCGCGACGAAGGCCTACCGTCGCCCGCTTCAGGATGCCGACCGTGCGCCGCTCCGTAAGCTGTACGAGAAGCGCCTCGCCGAGAAGGCCGCCCCCCGCCAGGCGGCGCTCGACACTTTGAAGCTCATCCTCTGCTCCCCTTCCTTCCTTTACTTGAGCGAAGTCACCCAGGAGAACGACCGTCGGCTCCGGCCGAACGACCTCGCCACGCGCCTCGCCTACGCCCTCTGGGCCACGACGCCTGACGACACCCTGCTCGCTTCGGCGGCGGCGGGCAAACTAACCGACGACGCGGAACTGAGGAAACAGATCGACCGACTGCTGTCCGACGACCGCCTCACGGGCTTCGTCGACGGCTTCCTCGACAGCTGGCTGAACCTGCGCGACCTCGGCGGGATGCCGCCGCCCCGCGAGACGAA
The DNA here is from genome assembly GCA_005798925.1 of Verrucomicrobiota bacterium. Taxonomy (GTDB): domain Bacteria; phylum Verrucomicrobiota; class Verrucomicrobiia; order Opitutales; family UBA953; genus UBA953. Next base: position 3,269 of record SYID01000007.1, on the reverse strand, counting down.
CCGCGCCTACTACGCCGAAGACCTGCCGACCTCGATGAAGACCGAAGCGCGCCTGTTCTTCCGCGACATGCTCAAGGAGAACCGCCCGGTGGACCAGTTCCTCCGCGCCGACCATAGCTTCATCGACAAGAAACTCGCGAAGCTCTACGACCTACCCGCCCAGAAGACCCTGCGCCTGGCCGACGGCTTCCAGAAGGTCAGCCTCAAGGACGACAAGCATCGGGGCGGTCTGCTCAGCATGGCGGCCGTGCTCACGGTCAGCGCCAACGGCGTCGAGACCTCGCCCGTCACCCGCGGCGCCTGGGTCAGTGAGAACATCCTCGGCATCAAGCCGCCGCCCCCTCCGGACGTCGTCCCGGCCATCGAACCGGATGTCAGCGGCACGACCACCATCCGCGAGCGGCTCGCCAAGCACAGCACCGACCGCGCCTGCGCCGAGTGCCACCGCAAGATCGATCCGCTCGGCTTCAGCCTGGAATCCTTCGATCCGGTCGGCCGCTGGCGCGTGACCTACGCGAAGCCCAAGAAAGGCCCGGCGCCCAAGATCGACACCTCCGGAGAATTCGCCTCCGGCGAGACCTACCAGGATTTCGTCGGTTTCCGTGACATCCTGCACGAGCGCCGAGAGGAGATGTTCACCCGCCACCTCATCCGCTCGCTGCTGGCTTACAGCACCGGCCGCCTCATGGAGCCGGCCGACGAATTCGCCATCGACCACATCCACGAAAAGGTCCGCAAGCAGGGCCTCGGCCTCCGCACCCTGGTCGTCGAGTGCCTGACCAGCGACGTCTTCCGGTCGCGCTGAGCAAGGGGCCGAAAGGGGCCGGCCTTGCCGATTAGGACATGCCCACGCCCGATTATCGACTTACGTCAGGCTTGATGGTCAGGAGGCTCGTGACAGACTACGTCCATGCGGCAGAAAGCACCCCTTCTTTCGTTTATCCTCACGGTCATCGCCGGGTTAGCCTTCGCCGCCGTCGACCCCTCCGCGTCCGGTCCGCATAAGACCGCTGAGCTCGATTTCCCCGAGCTCGTCGACGCCAGCCGCCGACAAGCCTCGGAGGCCCAGAAAGGCATCCGCAGGATCTTCGGAGAGCGTCGCGCCGAAAAAACCGGCGCCGGCCGCAAGGTGCCCGTCAAAGTCCATCTTCCCGTCGGTGATTCCAAGTGCCCCGTCATCATCCTTTCGCACGGGGCGGGCGGCGACCTCGACACGCATTTCGCGCAGGCGCGACATCTCGCCACGCATGGCTATGTCGTCCTCTGCGTGGAGCACGTCGGCAGCAATCGCGAAAAGATGACCGAAGGACTTCAGCTGATGAAGAACCTGGAGGCGATGATCCACGACTCCGCGGAAATCACGGCCCGCCCGCAGGACATCACCTTCGTCCTGAACCAAGCCGAGGGCTGGAACCAATCCCATCCCAGACTGAAGGGGCGGCTCGACCTCGAGCATGTCGGCATGATGGGACACTCCTACGGGGCGTTCACTACCATGGTCGTCTGCGGGATGCGTCCGGCGCTCGACTGGATCGTCCCGACGATCCCGCCCGGCAAAGGCCTCGGAGCCTCTCAGCGAGATCCGCGCGTCGACTGCGGCGTCGCGCTCTCTCCGCAGGGCGTCGGCGAGCCGTTCTTCATCCGGGAGAGCTTCGGCAGCCTGCAGGTGCCGCTGCTGGGCGTCTCCGGCACGCTCGACAAGCAGCAGAACGGCCTTTCGGCCGAGAACCGGAAGGAAGCGTTCTCCCTGTGGCCGGCCGGCGGACATCGCTTCGTCTGGCTGGACGGCGCGAAGCACCTCGACTTCACCGACTCCGCCGGCGCCGACCGCAAAGCCACCCCATCGCCGACCCGGGATGACGTCCAGCCGGTGACGCGGGCCGCCACCCTGCTCTTCTTCGACGCCCACCTGAAAGGCGACGAGGGGGCGGGCAAACGCCTGACCCAGACCGGCCTCCGCCCCTACCTCAAGGGAAAGATCAACCAGGTCGAAGTCCTGGCGAAGTAGCCAGCCGCGGTGAGACGATAGTGCCGCCCGATGAAACATCGGGCGTAGCAGTCCGTCGGAAAGGGGGTAAGATATGTGCAAGTCGGTCATACGCACCCCCATGCTCCGCCCCGCCCTCATCATGTCGCTGCTGCTCATCGCGGCCGGACTGGGCGCGGCCGTGGACTTCGACCGGGAGATCCGCCCGCTGCTCCAGGATCGATGCGTGGAATGCCACGGTCCCAAGAAGAACAAGGCGGACCTCCGCCTCGACGCCAAGCCCCACGCCCTCAAAGGCGGCGAGTCAGGCCCTGCCTTCGTCGGGGGCGATCCGGCCAAGTCGCTCCTCTACGAACGGATCACCACGAAGGACGAAGATAAAAAGATGCCGCCCAAGGGCGAACCGCTCACGCCCGCCCAAGCGGAGAAGGTCCGCCAATGGATCGCCGAGGGCGCGGTCTGGCCCGAGAACGACGCCGACCGTTCGGCGCTCCGCGATCCGCGCCTCGACCACTGGTCGGTGCAGCCCGTCCGCCAAGACTTCGGGACCGGGAAGTCCGTCGATGATTTCGTATCCGCCCGTCTCAAGTTGGCCGGCCTGCGCATATCACCCGAAGCCGACCGCCGCACCCTCATCCGCCGCCTGAGCTTCGACCTGCACGGCCTGCCACCCTCCCCCGAACGCGTAGAGGCCTTCGTCCGGGATGACTCCCCTGACGCCTACGCGAAGCTGGTCGACGAACTGCTGGCCTCTCCTCGCTACGGGGAACGCTGGGCCCGCCACTGGCTCGACATCGCCCACTACGCCGACACGCATGGGTTCGAGCGTGACCAGCTCCGCCCGAACGCCTGGCGCTACCGCGACTACGTCGTCGCCTCGCTCAACGCCGACAAGCCCTACGACCGCTTCATCCGCGAGCAGATCGCCGGGGACGTTCTCTGGCCCCAGGAACCGGAAGCCATCGTCGCCACCGGCTTCCTTGCCGCCGGGCCCTGGGACTTCGTCGGCCAGGTCGAGACCAAGAGCGACGTACTCAAGCGAGCGGCCCGGGCGGGAGACCTCGACGACATGGTCACCCAGGTGATGACTTCGACCATGGCGGTGACGATGAATTGCGCCCGCTGCCACGACCACAAGCTCGACCCGATCAAGCAGCGCGAGTATTACGGGCTCTCGGCCGTCTTCGCAGGCGTGAAGCGCGAGGACCGCCACGTCGACCCCGGGGAGAAGGCGCGCTACGAACGCGAGAAGGCCGCGCTCGACAACCGGCTCGCCGAACTG
>SYID01000085.1 GCA_005798925.1 Verrucomicrobiota bacterium | reverse complement strand
GCTTCCATCGGGTGGCCGGCCTTGAGCGCGGCGAGCTCTTCCGGCGTCGAGAGCAGGAGGAGGTCGTAGTAGACCCACATGGTGGCGTCGGGCACCGACATGATGCGGCCGAACATGTCCTTCGCGCCGTGGTTGAAGGCGATGTAGTTGCCGAGGGACTTCGACATCTTCTTCTCGCCGTCGAGCCCGACGAGCAGGGGCATGCCGAGCACGGCCTGCGGGGCCATCTTGTCCTGTTCCTGCAGGTCGCGTCCGACCAGCATGTTGAAGAGTTGGTCGCTGCCGCCGATCTCGATGTCGGCCTTGAGCATGACGGAGTCGTAGCCCTGGAGGAGCGGGTAGAGGAACTCGACGATCGAGATGGGGGTGTTCGAGGCGTGGCGCTTGGCGAAATCGTCGCGCGCGAGCATCTGCGCCACGGTCATGCGGCGGCTGAGCTGGAGGGCGTCAAGGAACGACATCTTGCCGAACCACTCGCTGTTGCGGCGGACCTCGGTCTTCTTGGGGTCCAGGATCTTGAAGGCCTGCTCGAGGTAGGTCTTGGCGTTCTCTTCGATCTCCTGCTCGGAAAGCACGGGGCGGGTCTCGGACTTGCCGGTGGGGTCGCCGATGCGCGTGGTGTAGTCGCCGATGATGAGGACGGCCTGGTGACCGAGCTCCTGGAACTGGCGGAGCTTGTTGAAGACGACCATGTGGCCGAAGGTCAGGTCCGGGCGGGTCGGGTCGACGCCGAGCTTCACGCGCAAGGTCTTGCCGGCTTCGAGACGCTTGAGGATCTCCGCCTCACCGATGAATTTCTCGGTGCGGGATTTCATGATCTTCAACTGCTCCGCGGGCGACATGCCTTCACTCTTCCCAAGGGGGAGGGGAGGGGGAAGACAAAATTCCAGATTCCAGAGTATGGAGTATCGAGTATGGAGTATCGGGGAGGAAGAAGCCTAGAGGGCTCGAGGGCCGGAGGGCACGAGCGATGCAGTGGGTAGGGTCGGGACCGCGTCACGACCTAGGGGGAGGCGGCGCAAAAGCGGGAAGCATACTTCAGGTGGCGGGTGGCAGCTCCGGGCGGTAGGTGGCGGGCAGGCGAGGCGAGGGCTGTTTGCCGCGTCCGCCGAATGGCGGCTGAAGGCAGCTAGGGCAGCACGCGGTGCTGCCCCTACCCAAGGCAAGCACTCCCCCTATACTCAATACTCCATACTCCATACTCTCACTTCAGGTCATGCCTCTAGGGGTTGCCCTTCGGCGCGTTCCTTGCCTAATGAACCTATGGATCTCGTCCGCGAACTGATCGATTACGTGAAGCACCCCAGCGTGTCCACCGACCCGGCTTTCCAGGCGGGGATGGATGGCGCCCGGGAGCATATCTGCGGGTTGCTCAAGCAGGCGGGACTTGAGGTCGAGGTCGTCCCGACGCCCCTCCACCCGATCGTGCTCGGCCGTCGCCGCGGTCCGAAGGAATGGCCCCATATCGTCCTCTACGGCCACGACGACGTGCAGCCGGCGGACCCGCTCAATCTCTGGACTTCCCCTGCCTTCGAGCCGGTCGTCCGCGACGGCCGGATCTGGGGACGCGGCACGGCCGACAACAAAGGCCCGCACTTGGTCGCCGTCGCCGCGCTCGCCCGTCTGCTGAAGCGCTGCCCGAACCTCCCGTTACGCATCACCTTCCTGATCGAAGGCGAAGAAGAGATCGGCTCCCCGAGCTTCCCCGAATTCCTCCACAACCATAAGGCGGAGCTGTCCGAGGCCGATTGCGTCATCCTCTCCGACACCGCTTCGCCTTCGTCCGACCAGATCGTCATCACGACGGCCCTCCGCGGCATCATCGGGCTCGAGGTCGGGCTGACCGGCCCGAAGTCCGACCTGCACTCCGGCCTGCATGGCGGCGCGGTCTACAATCCCATCCAGGCGCTGGCCGAACTCTGCTCCTCGCTGCACGACGCCGACAACGCCGTGACCGTCGAAGGCTTCTACGACGGCGTCGAACAGCCGACCCGTTGGGAGCGCGAGGAACTGCGCAAGCTGCCGGTCAGCGAGGACGATTACCGCCGCGCCCTCGGCGTCGACGAACTGCATCCGGCGCCGGGCCTCGACGGACTAGAAGCCGTCCGTTTCGCGCCGACCCTCGAGTTCAACGGCATCGGCGGCGGCTACCAGGGCAAGGGCTCCAAGACCGTCATCCCCTCGAAGGTCTTCGCCAAGATCACCTGCCGTCTGGTCCCGGGTCAGGATCCGGTCGAGCTGCACCGTAAGGTCGCCGCGGCCATCCGGGCTCGCGCCCCCAAGGGCGTGCGCGTCGACATCCAGGAGATGCAGGGCAACGCCGCTTATTTCGTCTGCCCGCCGGACCGGCCCAACACGCCGCCGGGCCAGAATCCCGTGCTCGCCAAGGCTTTCCGCGAGGCCGACAAGGCCATCGGCGAAGCCTTCGGCAAGCGTCCGCTCTACCTCCGCGAAGGCGGCAGCGTCCCCATCATCGGCGATATCCGTCGCGAGACCGGCCTTGATTCCGTGATGATCGGCCTCTTCACGCCCGAGTCGCACCTGCATGCGCCGGACGAGAACTTCGAGCTCGTCATGGCCGAGCGCGCCGTGAACGCCTATGAGAAACTCCTCGAACGACTCGCCGGCGCCGAGCGCGGCCCGCGCTAAGGTCGCGCGGATGGCTTAAACGCCTTTTTCACGCGGTTTTCGAGGGACGGCGGGCAGGTTTACCCTTCCGCTTTCAAGGAGAACGCTTCAATCTTCGGGCATTCACCATGGCCGTCTTCCGCAAGCGTACGCACACCCCGACTCCGAAGAAGAAGGATATCCCGGCGGGTCTCTGGACCAAGTGCCCCCAGACGGGTGAGATGGTCTACACCAAGGACCTGGAAGCCAACTGGAACGTCTTCCCGGTCAGCGGGCACCATGAGCGCCTGTCCACCCGCCGCCGCATCGCCTTGCTGATCGATGAAGGCACGTGGAAGGAGACCGACGCCAAGCTCGCCTCCAAGGACCCCCTCAAGTTCACCGCCGGCGGGTCGTACCCCGAGCGCCTCGCCCAGCACCAGAAGAAGTCCGGCCTCCGCGACTCCGTCGTCTGCGGCCACGGCCTGATGGACGGCCTCCCGGTCTCCCTCGCGATCATGGACTTCTCGTTCATGGGCGCCTCGATGGGCTCTGTCGCCGGCGAGAAGGTCACCCGCGCCATCGAGCGCGCGATCAAGCTGAAGTGCCCGTGCGTCGTCGTCTGCGCCTCCGGTGGCGCCCGCATGCAGGAAGGGATCCTTTCCCTGTTGCAGATGGCCAAGACCAGCGCCGCCCGCGCGAAGCTTAGCGCGGCCGGCCTGCCTTACATCGCCGTCCTCACCAATCCCACGATGGCCGGCGTCATGGCCAGCTACGCGACCCTTGGTGACGTCATCGTCGCCGAACCCGGCGCGCTCATCGGCTTCGCCGGCGCCCGCGTGATCAAGGAGACGACCAACCAGGACCTGCCCGAGGGCTTCCAGACCTCGGAGTTCCTGCTGAAGCGCGGCCTGATCGACATGATCATCCACCGCAAGGAGATGAAGTCGAAGCTCGCCAGCCTCCTCCGCGCGCTCGCCCACCGGAAGGTGAAGGCCAAGGCCGTGAAGGCCCGCGCCTGAGCGCGCCGACCGCGGAGATGACTCCTGCCGAGACGCTCCGCTGGCTGACGGGACTGCGCAACCTCGGTTCGCGCCTCGGCGTCGACCGCATGCGCCTGCTCACCGCCCGCCTCGGCAACCCCGAACGCGCCGCGCCTTGCTTCCACGTCGCCGGCACCAACGGCAAGGGTTCCGTGTGCGCGATGATCGAGGCGATCCAACGCGCCCAGGGCCGTCGCACCGGCCTCTACACCAGCCCGCATCTCGTCGCCATCGGCGAGCGCATCCAGGTCGACCGCACGCCGCTCTCCGACGCCGCGGTCGTCGCCCACGCCGAGGCGCTGCGGCCGCATTACGAAGCTATCCGCGCCGCCGACCCGGAAGCCGCGCCGACGTTCTTCGAGCTGATCACCGCCGCCGCGTTCGTCGAGTTCGCCGCCCGTCGCGTCGACGTGGCCGTGCTCGAGACCGGGCTCGGCGGACGCCTCGACGCCACCAACGTCTGCGCGCCGGAGGTCTGCGTGATCACGTCGATCGGCCTCGACCACCAGGAATACCTCGGACCGACCCACGCGGCCATCGCCGGCGAGAAGGCGGGCATCATCAAGCCGGGCGTCCCGTGCGTCGTCGGCGACGTCCCGCCCGAAGCCGAAGCGGTCATCGTCGCCCGCGCCCGGGCCGTCGGCGCGCCGCTCTATTTCGTCCGCGACCGATTCCCGCAAGGGTTGCCGGAAGTCAGCCTGCCGGGCGAACACCAGCGTCGTAACGCCGGCGCGGCCCTGCTCGCGTGCGCGCTCGCGACGCGTCTGCCCATCGACGACGCCAAGGCCCGCGCGGCCCTGCTGACGGTCGAGTGGGCCGGTCGCTGGCAGTCTCACCGCCTCGCCGATGGCCGCCGCCTGATCGTCGACGGCTCGCACAACGAAGAGGGCGCCCGCGTCGTCGAGCCGCTCCTCGCCTCGCTGTCCTCGCCGACCGTCATCGTCGGCGCGCTCGGCAGCGCACGCGCCCGCCCGCTCGTCGAGGTCGCCGCGCGCCACGCCGCCGCGCTCGTGCTCGTGCGTCCGGACAACGAACGCGCCTGCGCGGTCGAGGAACTCGCCGTGCTGGTGCCGGCGGATTTCCGCGGCTTGGTCCGCCGCGCCTCCGTCGCCGAACTCTTCCCCGCGCCCGCGACGTGCGCCGCCGCCGGCGAGACGCTCGTCGTCCTCGGTTCGCTCTATCTCGTCGGCGAAGTCCTCGCGCGCCTGCGCGGCCAAGGACTGCCCGACGCCTGGCAGGACCGCCTGCCGCCCGTCCGATGACCGATTATTCCTTCGTCCCGCCGGGCAGCACCACGCCGAAGGTGGATCCGGCCGAGCTGCCCAAGTGGCTCATCGAGGAAGACGACGACTTCATGGTCTTCGACAAGCCGGGCTGGCTCGTCTGCCATCCGTCGAAGGACGGCCCGTGGTCGTCGCTCGTCGGCGCGGTCAAGGAATGGAAGCAGATGGACGTCTCGCACCTCGTCAGCCGACTCGACCGC
>SYID01000084.1 GCA_005798925.1 Verrucomicrobiota bacterium | reverse complement strand
GGTCGCGGCGGGACTTGGCTTAGAAGACCGCGCTCACGCCGAAGCTGAGCGTGTTCTTGGCGCCACCCAGGCCGAGCACCGAGTCTTCCTTGGCGTAGGTCACATGGATGTTCACGTGTTCCGTCGGAGCATAACCGAGCGACAGGCTGACGGCGAAAGGCGAGCCGTCATAACGCTGAGCGAGGGCGATACGATTGGCGGACGTCGAGAAGGCCGCGTCGGAGTCGAAATCGCTGACGAACTTGGTCGCCGCGATCGTGGCCGTGAAACCTTGGCCAAGCTCCATCTTGTAACGGGCGCCAAAGACGAACTGGTCGTTACCGAAGGCATCTCCGTTGAAGCCGCCCTGGGCCGTCGCGCTGGTCTGCGCGTAGGCGAAGGAAAGCGTGACGCCACCCGGGCCGGCCGGGAGGTCATACTCGGCGCCCAACGCCCAGCGGCGAGCCTTGACCGACATGTTGAGTCCGGGGACCAGGTCGAACGGGTCGGACTCGGCGTCAGCGTAGACCAGAGTGGCGCGCACGCCATCGGCGACCTTGGCCTTGATGCCATAGGACATGGCGTCGAAATCATCGACGTCGCGGGCGATCATGTGGTTGTCGACGGTGAACGAGAAGCTGTCGGCCGGAGCCTTGACCGAGGCGGTCTGGGCTTGGGCGGCGGCAGCGACGAGGAGGAGCGGGAGCAGGGATTTCATATCGAGACGGATGTTGCCCTCGGACAAGAGCCTTCAAGAAATTCTTAAGCGTTCCCTGTATCGATGGTCTGTTGTCACCAGATCGCCATTCTCCCGTGACACCATCGTGGCTTCGTGCGCCTTCGTACCTTGGCCTCTCGGCCGGGACGGCGCTCCGAGCCTCTGTGCCTCTTATGTCTCCCTCTTGCCCACTTGTCACCGTGCCAGCGTGCCCCCTCGCGCTAGCGTGCATGCCCTCGTGTCATCTTGTCGACGTGCCCCCTTGCGGCAGCGCCGCGCCTACCATCTGGAAAAGAAAAAGCCCGCCGGGCGAAGACCAGGCGGGCTTTGAGTTCGGGCGAGCCTACGCGCTTCGATTCTGTGCGTAGGCGCTTCAGAAATTCGCGCGTACGCCGAAGCTGATCGTGTTGTCGGCGCCGGCCAGGCCCAGCAGCGAGTCCTCCGTGGCGTAGGTCAGATGGATGGTCAGGTAATCCGTCGGAGCGTACGCCAGGGTCAGGCCGACCGAGGTAGGCGAGCCATCATACCGCTGAGCCAAGGCGGCCCGGGCGGGAGCGGTGGAGAAGCCGGCTTCGGCCTCGAAATCGCTGATGAAATGATTGACCGCGAGGCTCGCCGTGAAACCGGCGCCCAGCGACATCCCATAACGTGCGCCGAGCACGATCTGTCGGTTATTGAAGGCGTCACCCGTCGCGCCGCCTTCGGCCTCCGCGGAAGTCTGGGCGTAACCGAGGGAAAGCGTGACGGCGCCCGGCCCGGCAGGGATGTCGTATTCGGCGCCGAGGGAGAAACGGTTCGCATCGAGCTCCAGGTTGACGCCGGAGACCAGGGTGAAGGCGTCCGAACTCGCGTCAGCATAGGAGAAGGCGATCCGGAGGTTGTCCGCGACCCGGGCCTTGGCGCCGAAGGCCATGCCGTCGAAATCATCGGCGTCGCGGACGATCTCGTACTTGTCGACGGAGAAGGAATATGGGTCGGCGGGGGCCTTGCCCGTGGTGGTCTGGGCTTGAGCGGCGGCGGCGACGAGGAGGAGCGGGAGCAGGGATTTCATGGTGAAAGTGATGATGCCCGAGGCCTGAAGCCTTCAAGTGATATCCTGACGGGGAAGGCGAAAAACCCGCCGTTTTTGTATCCAAAAAAGCCGGCCGGTGGCCCGTGCGCAAAGCCCTGCCTTGCCAGAGGGACGAGCGATCAGTCGTTCGACGGAGCCTCGCTTACTCCTCCGTCCCTCCTAACCCCGCAATTTTCCTTCGCCCACGTGTCATCGTGCCAGCGTGCCCCCTCGCGCTAGCGTGCATGCCCGCGTGTCCTCGACCACCCCTACCCCTATCCCTACCCCTATCCCTAATCTCACCTTTGCACTTCAGCACCTTTGCACATAAGCACTACGCCGTGCCCCGGTTCCTGCTCCCCCTGCTGCTCTTGCCTCTTGCGGCCTTCGCCGCGGAGGCGCGTCCGCTGATCATCGCGCATCGCGGCGCCAGCGGCTACCTGCCGGAACACACGCTCGCAGCCAAGGCCCTGGCCTACGGGCAAGGCGCCGACTTCCTCGAACAGGACGTGGTCCTGAGCAAAGACGGCGTGCCGGTGGTCTTCCACGATACCCACATCGATACCACGACCGACGTCGCGAAGAGGTTCCCCGGACGGCAGCGGGCGGACGGACGGTTCTACGCGCTCGACTTCACGGTCGCCGAACTGAAACAGCTCCACGTCACCGAGCGCTTCAACCCGAAGACGGGCAAGGCCGCGTTTCCGAACCGCTTCCCGGTCGGCGTCGGCTCGTTCCAGGTCGTGACGCTTGAAGAGGAGATCCTGTTCATCCAATCCCTGAACCGTTCGACCGGACGTAACGTCGGCATCTACGCTGAACTCAAGGCACCCGCCTGGCATCGCAAAGAAGGCCGTGACCTGGCCGCGGCGGTGCTGCCGATCCTGCGGAAATACGGCTACGATGCCAAAGATGCGGCGTGCTTCGTCCAGTGCTTCGAATACGACGAGGTCAGGCGCCTGCGCGGCGAACTCGGCTGGAAGGGCAAGCTCATCATGCTCCTCGGCGGCAAGGGCAAGGGGCCCGGCGCGACCGACTTCACGTATCTCCAGACCGACGACGGCCTGGCCGAACTCGCCCAGCTCGTCGACGGCATCGGCCCGCCGATCGGCAGTGTCGTCACCGGCAAGTCCCCGGCCGAACGCCAGGTCACCGACCTCGCCGCCCGCGCCCGCCGCGCCGGCCTCCAGTCGCACCCCTACACCCTGCGCGCCGACGAACTCCCCAAGTGCGTCGCCTCGGTCGACGAACTCCTCGCCGCGCTCTTCACCGAAGCCAAGGTCGACGGCCTCTTCACCGACTTCCCCGACCTGTGCATCAAGAGGTAGGGAGGCGATGACATCGCCTCCGCCGGTCTCTTGGTAGGGGCAGCACCGCGTGCTGCCCTAGTTGTCGCTTAGGTAGGGACGCGTCGGCGACGCGTCCGCCTCTGGCCACTACAACCCGGGCGGTCTTTCACGTAGATCCAGGCCCGCACCCCAGTGCTCTTTGAGCAACTGCTTCCAGCGGACGACCTGTTCGGCGGCCAGCCCCAGATTTTCGTCCTCAAAGATGCTCTTCTCGACGAAGCCTCGGAAGCTGCCGTCTGGTTGCTTCAATTGCTCATAACGGAATAGCCGTACCGGGAAGCGAGCATGCTCGCGGCCGAGGATGATCCACCAGACCTGACCCCAAGTCAGCCGATGAGCGAAATGCTCCGTAGCCTCGTTCCAAGTCAGGGCGCCGATGCTGCTCATGCCCCGCCTCACCCGATTCTCAATCCTCAGCCAAGTGGCGGCGGGCTCTAAAGACTTAAGGGCGGGCTCGGCGTCAGGCAGAGATTTCTCGAGGTCTTGCCCGAAGATATGGCCGACAACGAAGGCACGACCATCGGGCAGCTTGAGCAGCGGACCCCGGATGGTGATGTCGAACTCGGCGGCCACGGCCAAGGTCCACGCCGCGTAACGATCCGAGAGCGTCTGCGCGCTTTGGACCCAGTCGCGGATGCGTCTATTTTCGCCGACAAGCTTGGACTTGGCCTCCTTGGCCTCGCCTTCTGCCCGCGCCCGGCCGGCGTTGCTGTCGCTCAAAAGTTCCCTGAGGTGGGCGATCTCCTCATCCTTCTCATGGAGAGTGTCCAGCTTGTCGCGGAACTCCTTGTCGCCCAACTGGGCGACGCTCACCAGGCGGGCCAGCTCCTCATGCACTTGGTCAGACTTGATTCTGCCGGGCTTAAGATGCTTACGGGCCGCTTTGACTATGGCCTTCCTCGCCTGATGCAGCCTACGAGCCGCCTTCCGCTCCAGAGACGGAATCTTGGCCTTACGGACGAAGACCACGCCATCTATCGAAGACCCTGGGCCGCGCTCGACATAACTGGAGTCGACCGTGAAACCTAATTCGCCTAGGAAATCCCGCAGCTCCGAGTTGCTGCCTCGGTCGGGAACCGTAAGAAAGAAGGACGGCTCCAAGCCGATCTTCTCCGCTTGCCCGGCGAGGTACTCGTGGTCCGTGATCAGATCCTCGACCCAGCCAGGAAGATTGTCCACTAGGTCGTCGTCCGCCCCCACCACCAGATAGGCCGGATTGTCGCAGAGTTTGCCGAGGGCGTCCTGATTCGCGTCCTCGTCGTAATGATCGTAGTCAGGGAACTCTCCGTCGTGAAAGCCGTTGGGGCCGATGTCGTAACTCATGGTAGGGTTACTCTACCCAAACCCTTCCGGCTGGCTAGGGGGCCGGTTGTCATAGAGTGGCATAACCCAAGAACGGGTACTGGCGGTTAGCGGTTGGGAACACATCCTGGGAGCGCCGATGACCGCATGATTCAATGTGCTAGGCAGGGTCGGGACCGCGCCACGACCTTGCCGTGCCTTCGGTCCCACGAGCCCTCCTGACCTCAAATCCTCGCGCTAACGCTACTCCGCCATTCTCTGGCCAACCGGCCAACAGATCAACCCTTCGTCTCATCACCCTCAGGCCGCCGCGACGTAATCCACCACGAGCGCCTTCTCCAGCACTCCGTCCAGCATGGCGACGAACTCCTGGTGAGCCGGCTCGTGGAGATACTGCTTCTCGAGCGCCTCCTTCGAGGCGAAGGTCAGCGTGAAGACGTGGGTGAAGCCTTGGTCCAACCCTTCGGGGCTCACGTTCGTGCCCCACTCGAAGGCCTGGATCGCGGGCAGCTTGGCCGGCAGCGCCTTGAAGGCCTCGATCACCCCGCGGACCTTCTCCGCCGACGCATCGGCCTTGAATTTAAAGATCACGATATGGCGATAAGAGCTCATGCGTCGAAGGAGCCAGTTCCCGCGCTCTCGTCAACCCTAGGTAGGGACGCGTCGGCGACGCGTCCGCTGTATCTGGGTAGGATCGGGACCGCGTCACGACCTAGCTGCCTTCGTTCGCCGCAGGGCGAACCCAGGTAGGGGCACGGTTCATCGTGCACTCCGCAACAGGAGGACGCGGCGAAGCCACGCCCCTACCTTCGGCCGCCCTGCGGCGGCCCTACCCCTCCCCTTGAAGTCGCAATTTGCGACTTCAAGTTTCCCCACCCGCCACCTGAAACGACTGCCTCCACCTTTGCACTTTTGCACGCGGCTTAGCCGCAGTTGCACCTTTGCACTGCCTCTTCCTCTGGTCCTATCGCCCTCATGCCCACGTATCCCCGTGTCAGCGTGTCCCCTTGCGGCTTTTTACCTTTGGCATCACTGACGCCCACCCTAGGTTGAACCCCATGCCCCTCAACCGCCGCGACGCCCTCCGCCTCCTCGCCACCGGCGCCGCGTTCGCACCCTTCGCGAGCCTCGCGGCGGACCGTCCCGCGAAGCGGTCGCCGAAAAAAGGCTGGGCGGGCAACCGCCCGGAATCCGAAAAACAGTTCGGCTGCGCATGGTGGTACACCTGGACCTGCCAAGGGGAAAGCACCCCGGGCTATGAATTCGTCCCGATGGTGAAAGGCCATCGCCGCCCCGTGCCGGACACCGAGCTCGCGCTGATGAGGGACCCGACGGCCAAGCACCTCCTGGGCCTGAACGAACCCGAACGAGACACCCAGGGCAACCTCACGGTCGAAGAAGCCGTCGCGGCCTGGCCGGCGATGGCGGCGGTCGCCCGCGAGAAGAAGCTCCGGCTCGGTTCGCCCGGGGTGTCGTCCGACGGCCTCGGCAGCGCATGGATGCGTGAGTTCATGGAGCAGGCCCAGCGTAAGAAGCTGACGGTCGACTTCATCGCCGCCCATTGGTACCGCAGCGCCGACCCCGCGGCCTTCGAGGACTGGCTGAAAGAACTCTACGCCGCGTATCGCCGGCCGATCTGGGTCACCGAGTTCAACGCCATGTTCACCAAGGCCGACGACAACGGACACGCCCAGTTCCTCCGCGGCGCGCTCAAGGCCATGGAGCGTCATCGCTTCGTCGAACGCTACGCCTATTTCAACCCCAAGGACGGCAAGGCCGCGCTCCTCAGGGACGGCGCCCTCACCAAGCTCGGCGAGATCTACCGCGACGCGGGAGCCTGAGGCACGGGGTCAGGCCGTACCCTAAGCTCGGCGTAACTCAATTCGCGCTTTCATGGCGTTTTTAGTTACGCCCCGCGGCAGGGTACGGCCTGACCCCTTCGATCGTACCGTCTTTTTCGGGCGAACGTGTGCGGATAAGCAGAGGTTCGTTGTCTTCCGGGGCGGTGGCCCGAGAATCACGGTCAGCCCATGAGACCCCTCCTGCTTTGCTGCGCCGTGCTCTGCGTCATCACCGGTTGCGCGGACGCTCCCGCCGACGCCCTCACCGAACTACGCGCGGCGAGGAAGGCCGCGCTGGACCGCCCGCGCCGCATCATCTTCAACAACGACGGCAACGAGCCCGTCTACAAGGCCGAAGACGTTTCGCCCGAGGCCTTCCTCAGGCTGCGCACGACGGGCCTGGTCGGCAGCCAGGTCGACTGCATCTCCTATTGCACCTGGAGCTCCGGGTTCGGGATGTTCACGCACGACACCAAGGTCGGGCAGGTCTTCACGACCAAGGAGGCGATGTTCTCGACCAATCGCACCGCCGAGCTCCTCGCGGCCGGCACCGACCCCCTGAAGGTCATGACGGACTTCGGACGCAAGCATGGCATCGAGGTCTTCTGGTCCTTCCGTATGAACGACACGCATGACGGATCAGGCGCCGACTACGGCCCGGTCATGCTGCGCGCCAACCGGCTCAAGACCGAGCATCCCGAATACATGATCGGGACCGCGGCGAAGAAGCCGAAGTTCGGGGCGTGGACCGCGATCGACTACACCCAGGAGTCCGTGCGGGAGCTCGCGTTCCGGTACGTCGAGGAAGTCTGCCGCAACTACGACGTCGACGGCGTCGAACTGGACTTCTTCCGTCACCCCGTGTTCTTCCGCCGGGCGGCCATGGCCGGCGTCGCCTGCGACGACGCGGAACGCGCGCTCATGACCGACATGGTCCGCCGCATCCGGACGATGACCGAGACCGAGGGCCTGCGGCGCGGCCGGCCCTACCTGCTGGCCGTGCGGTTGCCCGACTCCGTCGAATACTGCCGTGACATCGGCCTGGATCTCGAGCGCTGGATGGCCGAGGGCCTGATCGACATCTACATGCCCAGCGGATACTTCCGTCTCAACGACTGGCGGCGTAGCGTGGAGCTCGGCCACCGCTACGGACTCAAAGTCTACCCTTCCCTGGACGAATCGCGCGTCCGCGACGGCGCCGCCAAGGCCCTGCGTCAGACCGTGCAGAGCTACCGCGGGCGGGCCGCGGCGGCCTGGCAGGCGGGGGCCGACGGCGTGTACGTCTTCAACTCCTTCGACCCCCGCAGCGCGATCTGGCGGGAGCTCGGCGACATGCGGACGTTGGACGGGCTCGATAAGGATTACTTCGCGAGCGTGCGGGGCGCCGGCGTGGCCGCAGGCAACAGCCTGCCCTACGCCGGCTACGTGCAGACCGCGCATCTCAACCCCGGCAAACCCATCGTGCTCAGGCCGGGGGAGACGGCGAAGACGGCCTTTTACGCGAATGAGACCGACATGAAAGGAAAGAAGGCGCGCCTTCATATCCAGACCAAGAATCCGTCCGACCCGGCCGTCCTTGAGGTGAGGATCAACGGCCGACGACTCGACCTGCCCGGAGCCGAAGCCGGCAACTGGCTGAGCTACGAGCTGCGAGCGGAAGACCTGCGCGCCGGACGCAACGAAGTGGAAGTGACGCCCGTCAAGGGAGCCAAGCCGGATGCGTGGACGGACCTGCGTTGCAGCGTGCGGCGGAATTGATGACAAGGGTCCAGGCGAACCTCCGGTTGCCCTCTTTGGATTCCGCTCCATCCTGCCGGCATGCCTCGTAATCCTGACCGCCGGACCTTCCTGCGCGCTTTGCTCGGCGCGACAGGCGCCGCCGCGCTCTCCGTCGGCTGCGCGAGCCGGCCGACCGCGACCCGTATCGTCGACACCCACACGCACTTCTACGATCCGACCCGAGGTCAGGGCGTGCCGTGGCCGCCCAAGGGCAGCTTCCTCGACCGCACGGTGCTCCCGCCTGACTGGCAGCAGGTCGCCGCGCCGCATGGCATCCGCGAGACGGTGGTGGTCGAAGCGAGCGCCTGGCCGCAGGACAACGACTGGATCCTGCGTCTCGCCGACGAGCATCCGTGCATCGTGGGCTTCGTCGGCAATCTCCGGCCAGCCGAGGGCTCCTTTGCCGGACATCTGCGCCGTCTTGCCGCCCACCCGCTCTTCCGCGGCATCCGCGTCCCGGCGGACAAACTGAGCGGAGAGCTCACCGACCCGGTCTTCGCCCGTCATCTGGGCCTGCTCACCGACCATGGCCTGACCTTGGACATCAATGGGCTCGGCGATTTCACGGGCGCCGTCCGGCTCGCGCGCGCTTACCCCCGGCTGCGCATTGTCGTCGATCACGTCGGCAACGTCCGAGATCCGCAGGCTCCGGACCTCGCCTGGCGCGAAGGCATGCGGTGCCTGGGGGCCGAGCCGAACGTCTACTGCAAGCTCTCGGGCCTCGTCGAACCCTTGAAGACCCCGCAGGGCGCGGCGCCGACGGATGTGGCGACCTACCGGCCGACGCTCGACCATGTCACGGCCTCCTTCGGACCGACGCGTGTCTTGTATGCCAGCAACTGGCCCGTCTCCGACAAAGGCGCGCGCTATGCGGACGTCTTCGGGCTCGTCGCGGATTATTACGCCGGGCGCTCCGCGGAGGAACGCGAGCGCTTCTTCTGGCGTAATTCGCTCGAAGCCTACCGCTGGATCTCCCGCGGAGCCTGATGAGCATGGGGTC
>SYID01000083.1 GCA_005798925.1 Verrucomicrobiota bacterium | reverse complement strand
TCGAAAAATGGCGTCGGGAAAGGCAAATAGAGAAGACAAAGCAACGCAGACCGGACCTGATGAAAGACCAAGAACACCAGCCATGAGCAACCATCCCCTCATCCAATTTGCCACCCAGCCCCAGCTGAAGACCGCCCGCGGCGACCATGAATTCAAGGTCGGCGACGGCGTGAAGGTCTCCACCAAGGTCCGCGAAGGCGACAAAGAGCGTACCCAGCTCTTCGCCGGCATCGTCATCCAGCGCAAAGGCGGCGGCATCCATGAGACCTTCACCGTCCGCCGTGTCTCCTTCGGCGAGGGCGTCGAGCGCACCTTCCCGGTCCACTCCCCCAATATCGAGAAGATCGAAGTCGAGCGCACCTCTCAGGTCATGCGCGCCCGCCTCTTCTACCTCCGCGACCGCCAGGGCAAGTCGGCGACCAAGGTGAAGGAAAAGCGCTTCGACCCGACCGAGCATGCCGCAGCTGCGGCGGCCGCGGCCGCCGCCAAATAAGCCTCCCGAGGCTGCTCCGAAACCCCGCCACCGGCGGGGTTTTTTGTGCCCGGATCGGTGACGCGTCCAGGCAGGACTAAAAAAGGGCCTCCGGACCCTTATTCGCAAGATACGCACTAAGTCATTTATTCACAGTGGCTTGTTTTGCGTGTTTTGAGAGAGTTGCCGGACCCTGGGGATAATTATTCCCAGAAACCCGCTGGGGAAGGCTTGACTCTCCCCCTCCCTCCTGCGTTTTTCCACGTCCGTCTTTTGGAAACCCTCCGGGGACGGCAACTCACCACCTTCTCCCAATCCAATGCTACGCATCCGCCTCCAACGCTTCGGTACGAAAAACGAGCCGACCTACCGCCTCGTCGTCGCCGAACAAGCCATCCGTCGCGACGGCCGTTTCGTCGAAGTCCTCGGCAACTACAATCCCCGCGCCCGTGGCAAGACCCCGGGTCTGGTGATCAACGTCGAGCGCGTCGACCATTGGGTCAAGCTCGGCGCCCAGCCGTCCGACACCGCGAAGTCGCTCGTGAAGCGCGCGCGCGAAGAAGCGGCCAAGGCCTGAGTTGATTTACACGGCGGAAACGCCCACCCTGACGATGCTTCACCCCGCCCCCCGGCGGGGTGATTCATTTGGCGAGTTCGCCGACGGGGCCGAAAGCCTCAGTTGATCTTGTTCCAGCCGCCCTGCCCGTCCTTCTCCAGCTTCCGGAAGCCGGCCCGCGCCAGCCGCTGGTCGCTCAGGCCCTGCTTCATGGCGCCTTCGCCATACTTGGTCGTGAGCGTGGGCGATTCCAGCACGCGTCGGCACGGCTCCTTGGTGACAGGGTGCGCGGTGAAGTCCGGGGCGTCCGCCGGCAGGTCGACTTCGAACTCCTCGCCGTCGGCGCCGTCGGGCTGGATCACGATGTAACGGCGCAGGGGCATGGCTTACTTGCGGGAGGAACGGGGGTCGAAGGCGTCGCGCAGTCCGTCGCCGAGGACGTTGAGGGACAGCAGCGTCAGGGCGAAGACGACCGAGGGCGAGACCAGCAGCCAGGGGCACTCCTCCATGATGTCGGCCCCTTCCTTGATCATCAGGCCCCAGGAGGTCATCGGGGCCCTCACGCCGAGCCCGAGGAAGCTCACGAAGGCTTCCAGCAGCATCACGCCGGGCACGGTCAGGGTCGCGCACACGGCGATGGTCCCGGCGAGATTGGGCAGGTAATGCCGTCGGAAGACGCCCCAGCGCGACTGCCCGAGCGATTCGGCGGCGTGCACGAACTGCGAACCCTTCAGTTCGCGCGTCTGGTTACGGATGATGCGGGCCATGGTCAGCCAGGACACCCCGCCGACGGCCAGGAAGATCATCGGGAGGTTCTGCCCGAAGACGACCGTGGCGAGGATCACGATGAGCGTCAGCGGCAGCGTGCTCACGATGTCGACGATTCGCATCAGGGCGTCCTCGGCCCGGCCGCCGATCTCCGCCGCGAGCACGCCGTAGCAGATGCCTGCGGCGAGCGCGACGGCGGTGGCGATGAGGCCGACGAAGAGCGAGATCATGCCGCCCTGCAGGAGGCGCGCAAGGACGTCGCGGCCGAGGAGGTCGGTGCCGAGCCAATGGGCCGACGAAGGAGCCATGGCGCTGTGCGCGAGGTTCTGCTCCATGTAAGGATAAGGCGAGATCCACGGGGACAGGAAGCAGACGGCCGCGACCGCCACGAGGAACCAGCCCGACCAGACGGCCGCGCGGTCCTTGCGGAAGCGCTGCCAGCCGCTCTCGGCGGCGAGGGACTCGACGACGGGCTCCTTCATCGGCCGCGGGCCACCTTGGGATTCAGCGCGGCGTTGGCCAGGTCGGCCGCGAGGTTGAGGAAAAGGAGCGCCGCGGCGTAGACAATCGTCGTGCCGAGGATCAGCGTGACGTCACGGTTGATGATGGCGGTGACGAAGAGCCGGCCCATGCCCGGGACGTCGAAGAGCGACTCGATGACGAACGAGCCCGAGACGAGGCCCGCCGCCGCGGGGCCGAGGTACGTGACCACCGGCAGCAGCGCGTTACGCAGCGCGTGGACGAACCAGACGCGCAGGGGCGGCACGCCCTTCGCGCGCGCGGTGCGCACGTAATCCAGCGAGCGCACCTCCATGAGCGAACCGCGTGTCAGCCGCGCGAGCGGCGCGGCGGTGATGAGGCCGAGCGTCGCCGCGGGGAGCACGTAATGGACGGCCGAACCCCAGCCGCACGGCGGCAGCCACCCGAGGCCGAGCGCGAAGACGAGCGCGAGGACCGGGCCGAGCACGAACGACGGCACGCAGATGCCGACGAGCGTGAAGCCCATCGGGACGCGATCCAGCCAGCTGTTGGGCCGCGACGCGGCGAGCACGCCGACGGGCACGCCGATGAGCACCGCGACGAGCAGCGAGACGAAGCCCAGCGCGCACGAGACGCCGATGCGCGAGCCGATGACTTCGCGCACGGACCAGCCGGGATACTTGAGCGAAGGGCCGAGGTCGCCCTGCGCAAGGTTGACGACGTAGCGGCCGAGCTGCTTCGGCAGCGGCTGGTCGAGCCCGTAATACTGCTCGAGGCGCGCCTTCACTTCCGCCGGCAGCGGCCGGTCCTTGTCGAACGGTCCGCCGGGCACGGCGTTGGCCAGGAAGAACGTCGCCGTCACCACGATGAGCAGGACGGGGATCATCTCCAGCAGCCGGCGCAGGACGTAGGCCATCAGGGCTTGGACGTTTCCGCGGCCTTGACGCGCCGCTCGAGCTCCTCGACCGTGGGCGGCGGCGGCAGGCCGCCGGCCGGCGACGTCGTCCAGCCCATCTTCTTCGCCAGCAGGTCATATTCCTGAGGGCTCAGCGTGCCCTTGGCCTTGAGGCGCGCCTTGCGCTCCTCGGTGTCGGCCGCGAGCCGGCGCTGCATGTCGGCCTGGTCGGGCCTCGGGTCAAGCGACGAACAGCCCGCGCAGCCCGCCATGCAGGCCAGGAGCAGGATGCGGGCAGCGGAGTCCATGCCTTCTTCTATTCCGCGAGGGCGAGCGGGCTCAAGCGCGGACAAGCCGCCGGCCGGCCGAACCAGCGACGACGCCGGGCGACGGCGCCGTACAATCCATCGAGGAGGAAGCGCGGACAGAGCCGGCCGCACCAGGCCAGCGCACCCCACCCGCCGCCCAAGGCGGCGAGCAAAGCCAGCACCGCGTCCGCGCGGACCCGCCGACGCGAGCCGTCCCATACCACGATCGTGTCCGGGTCGCCGCCGGCCGGCTCGCCGGCGACGCGGGCGGCCTCGCCGCGGTTCGTCGCGAAGATCAACCGGCCGGATAAGTCGCGACGGGCCAGCCAGGCCGCCGAGCCGTTGCACAGGGCGCACTCGCCGTCGAACAGCACCACGAGCGGATCAGGCTTCATTCCCTGAGGCTAGGCGAAGGGCAGGAGCGTGAAAAGGGGGAATCCCGGGGAATGGCGGGCCCGAAAGGACCGATAAGGCCAGCGAAAGCGCTTGTCACCGGACGGGGGGAGTGCCAAGTTGCCCGTCCTGTTGGCCGGAAGGGTATCCAAGTGGCTAAAGGTCGCGGACTGTAAATCCGTTCAGCTTCGCTGTTCGTGGGTTCGAATCCCACCCCTTCCACCAGCAGGACGTCCGAGGCCCCTCTCCGAGGGGCCTCTCCGCGCCTGAAAGCCTCAAATCCGCGTTGACTCCGAGGGCCGCCCACGGCTTCCCTACTGACACACATGGCCAACATCAAAGCTAACAAGAAGAGCATCCGCCAGACCGCCCGCCGCGCCGAGCACAACAAGATCGTGCGCACCCGCCTCAAGGGCCTCGTCAAGAGCCTCACCGGCGCCAACGTCGCGGCCTCCGCGGCCCAGGTCGCTTCCGCCGCCGACAAGGCCGCGAAGACCGGCGTGATCCATCGCAACAAGGCCAACCGCATCAAGGCGCGCCTCGCCAAGAAGCTCGCCGCCGCCAAGAAGTGATGCCGGCCGGCCTCCCCACCGACCCCGTCGCCTCGGCGCCGGGGTTTTTTTGTTCCTGAGATGTCCGCCGCCCTCCCCGCCGCCATCGGTTTCGCCGCCGGCCTGCTCGGCGAGGAGCCGGTGCGCGTCGCGGTGCTCGCCGCCGGGCCCGGCTGGGTGGCGCTGGACAAGCCCGCCGGCGTGGCGTTCGAGGAACATCCCTGGCAGAACGGCGCGCCCACCCTGCTCGGCCAGCTCCGCGCGCAGCTCGAGGCGGGCAAGCCGGAGATGGTCCGCCTCGGCCTCGCCGAACCCGCCGCGATCTTCGGCCCGGAACCGGAGGCCGCCGGCGTCGCCCTGCTCGCCGACCGCGCCACGGCCATGGCCGACTGGCGCGAAGCCCTCGGCTCGGGCGCCTTCCGCTTCGAATACGAATTCGTCGCGCGGGCCGAAGACGCGCCGGAAGAAGCCGGCATCTGCGACCTGCCCGTGGGCATGGACGACTCGCAGCAGCGCGCGTTCGTGTCGCACCGCAACGGCAAGCACGCCCAGACGCGCTTCGAACCGGGCCGCGCCGGCGGCCGCTGGCGCGTCTGGGCGGCGCACACGCCCTTCCCGCGCCGCGACCAGGTGCGCATCCACGCCTCGGAATGCGGCATCCGCATCGCCGGCGAACTGAAGTACGGCCGCTCGGGGCGCGTGACGCTCACCGACACGACCCCGAAAGGCCGGCTCAACAAGGGCGAAGACAAGCCGTTGCACCGCGGCCTGCTCCTGCGGGTGGCGCGCGTGACGGGCAAGGTCGGCGGCCGGACGTTCGAGGTCGTCGCGCCGCGGCCCGACGATTTCGCGACCGTCGTGAAGCGCGTCTCGAAGGGCCTCTGATCAGGCCTCCGACGGGAACCGCAGCGTGAAACGGTCCGTCGTGCGCGCGTAGCCGTCGGGACTGTTCATCCGTCCGACCGGGGCATACCGCGCGTAGTCGACCTTCCACGTCGCCGGATCGGCGACGCCCTCGCGCACGTGCGCGAGCAGGAGCTCGATCACGACGAGCCGGTTGTCGCCGTATCTGCGGATGTCGAGCACGCGGCCTTCGAGGGCCACGGGGCATTCGACGAGCCGCGGGACGCGCACGCGCTCGGAGGGCGCGAGGCTGAAGCCCGCGCGCGGCACCTCGCTCACGCCGGGCGGCAACGGCCGCGCGCACTCGACCATCCGCGCCGCGACGGCTTCGTCGCAGACATGGATGACGCATTCGCCGTTGGCGTGCAGGTTCGCGGCGGTGTCCTTCGGCGTGCCGTCGTCGCGGTCGGCCGGGGCGAGCACCGCGATCGCCGGCTCGGCGCCCATGACGTTGAAGAACGAGAACGGCGCGGCGTTGACCACGCCCGCGGCGTCGAGGGTCGTGACCAAGGCGATGGGCCGGGGGACGACCAAGCCCGCGAGGAGGCGGTACGCCTGCGCGCCGGGATGGGCAGCGAGGTCGAAGCGCACGCTCATGCGCCGGGCGGGGGATCTTCGCCGCCGTGCGAGATGATGGCCTCGCGACGCAGGCGGTCTTGGCGGTAGGACATCACGACATAAAGGCCCACGCCGACGCAGATGGAGGCGTCGGCCACGTTGAAGGCCGGGAAGCGGTAATACGGCAGGTGCACGTCGAGGAAATCGATGACGTGGTCGCCGAAGAGGCGGTCGCGGACGTTGCCCAGGGTGCCGCCGACGAAAAGCCCGAAGGCCAGCTGGCCGCCCTGGAGCTCGCGCAGGAGCGGCCGGCGCCAGCGCCAGACGAGCGCGAGCACGGCCAAGGCGAGGAAGATCAGGAACGGGCGGACGTCGTGCTCGGCGCCCAGACCCCACGCGGCGCCCTTGTTGCCGACGTGGACGATCCAGAACCAAGGGAAGACGACGACCGGCGGACGTCCGGGATCGTCCGCGAAATACGCGCCGAAGGGAATCCGCCGGACCACCAGCAGCTTGGTCGCCACGTCCGCCGCGATCGCGGCCAGGCAGACCGTCCAGAAGGACAGGTAGGGGCGGAACCGGGCGAGCATGCGCGGAGCGGATCAGGAGTCGCTGGGGTCGTCCTCGCCGCCGCCGCCGCCGGTGCCGAAGCCGACCTCGTCCCCGATCTCGCCGAGCGGGTTGCCGCCGCGCCGGCGATGGGCGCGACGATTGCGCTCGAGCTCCTTCTGGCCCTCGAGCGAGTAACGGGTGAACGGCACGGCGGTGAGGCGCGCGGCCGGGATCGGCTTGCCGGTGATCTCGCAGGTGCCGTAGCTGCCTTTCTTCATCCGCTCGATGGCGTCGGCGATTTCCTTGAGCGCTTCCTGCTCGTTGGAGATCAGCGACAGGGCGAAGTCGCGGTCGGCGGTATCGGTGCCGGCGTCGGCCAGGTGCTGCGAATAGCCGGAAAGGTCGCCGGCGTCGTCCTTGCCCGACTTCTTGAGGGCTTCTTCGGAATGGAAGGCGAGGCCCTTGTGCAGCGCGTCGCGCATGTCCACCAGCAGACGATAGTAGCGACGGAACTTCTCGGGGACCTGCTTGGCTTCGTCGACGAAGCCCTCGCCCTTGCGGAAGGGGTTGGCGCCGCCGAGGAGCTCGGCGATGGAGGCCGTGGCGATGTTGTGCGAACGGTTGCCCTGCGAACGCGCGGCGGCCGCGGCTTTCTCGCGCGCCTTGCGCTCCTCGTCCGGCACCCAGAGATTGAGCTTGGACTTCGACTTGTTGCGTTTCTCGAGGTAGGCCTTGAGGTCGGCCAGCGTGTAATACTGGAGCTTCGGGCGGACCTTCACGTCCAGCGCATCGGCCTGGTGATGGTCGTCGCGATGCTTGTTCAGGAGACCCTTCTGGACGGCGTGATCGACCTTGGGCGTCTTCGCGGCCTTGCCGCCCTTGGCGGCGGGAGCGACGGGAGCGGCCTTGGCGTTCTTGACCGGAGCGACGGGGGCGGCGCCCTTCTTCGCGGGCTTCGCGGCCGGAACCGGCGCCGCCTTGGCGGCCGGCTTGGGCGCGGGCTTCGCGGCCGGCTTGG
>SYID01000082.1 GCA_005798925.1 Verrucomicrobiota bacterium | reverse complement strand
GCGGGGTCTTCGATCGCGATCCACGGCCGGCCGTCGCCGAAGAGGTCGAAGCTACCGAGGACGCCGAAGCTCATCGCCATGCGGTGGTCCTCGTAAGTGCGTATCGTGATGGGACCCGCGGCGGCCGCCTGACGCAGGGCGGCCCTGCCCGGGAACACCGTGAGGGACGAAAGGGTCTCGTCGGCGCGAAGCTGCGCGGCGGAGGGCTCGACCTTGATGCCGAGGCGCTCCAGCTCGGTCGCCATGGCGAGGACGCGGTCGGTCTCCTGCTTGCGCGTATGGGCGATGCCGCGGATCTTCACCGGCCCGTCGGCCAGGGTGGCGACGGTCGCCAACGTGAGGAAGGTGTCCGAGAAAGCGTTGAAGTCGAAGTCGCCGCCCTTGATGGCGGACCAGCTTCCGACGACGAGCGAGTCGTCGGCCGGCCGCAGCGTCGCGCCGCAGTCGGCGGCGACCCGCGCGAACGCCGTGTCGCCCTGAAGCCCGCCGTCGGCGTAGCCTTCGACGCGGACCGAACTGTCCGGGCCGGTCACGGCGGGCAGCGCGAGGAAGTAACTCGCGGCGGTGGCGTCGGGTTCGATCGCATAGTCCGCCTGGGCCGCGTAAGCCCCGGGGCAGGGGCAGGACCAGCCCCCGTCGGCGCCGCGCGTGAGCGGCCGGCCGAACTGTCCGCACATCCGCGCCGTCATCTCGACGAAAGGCTCGGAGACCGTGGAGCCTTTCATGTTCACCGTGGCTCCGGGCGAAAGCGGCAGCACCATGAGCAGGGCGGACAGGAGCTGGGACGAAGCCGACGCATCCACCTCGAGCCGGCCGAGCCGGCCGGCCGTGTGCAGCGTGAACGGAAACCCCGCCGCGGGCGAGCCGTCGGGCGCGAGGGCGCGGCAGCCGGCCCCGGTCAGCGCGTCGAGGAGACCCCGCATCGGGCGGGCCCGCATGGCCTCATCGCCGTCGAGCTCATAGCGGCCGCCCGGCGCCAGCGCCAGGAAGGCCGTGAGGAAGCGCGCCGCGGTGCCCGCGTTGCCGACATGGAGCTTGGCATGGGTCCTCGGGATGCGTCCGCCGAGCCCGCCGACGCGGATCGCGCCGGCCGCCTCGTCGGTCGCGACCTCGAAACCCAGGGACTGCAAGGCGGCGACGAGGATCCGGGTGTCGCGGCTGAAAAGGGCGCCGGAGAAGACGGTCACGCCGTCGGCGAGGGCCGCGAGGATGAGCGCGCGGTTGGTGATGCTCTTCGAGCCGGGCACCTGGGCGACGCCGCGGGCCGGCGTCGTGAAAGGACGGATGACGAGGGCGGGGCTCATGCGGGCCGGTCCAGGTCCTGGCGGGCGACGCGCGCCGCGGCGAGCAGGCGTCGCAGCGTCGCGGCGTCGGCCTGTTCGATGGCCGTGCGCAGTTCGGCCGCGCGGTGTTCGAGCGCGCGGAGCCCCGCCGCCGTGTGCCGCGCGTTGGCGAGCATGATCCCTACCCAGAGGTTCTCCTCGCCGGCGGCGACGCGGGTGCTGTCGCGGAGGCCGGCGCCGACCGCGAACGGATGGAAACCTTCCTGGTCCCGGACGGCGAGCATCAGCGCGGAGGCCGCGGCGTGCGGCAAATGGCTGACGGCGGCGACGATCTCGTCGTGCCGGGCGGCGTCGGTCTCGTGCAGGACCGAGCCGAGTCCCCGCCAGAAGAGCCGCACCTTCTCAAGGGCCGCGGGCGGCTCGGTCCCGGTCGGCGTCAGGAAGCAGACGCGTCCGTCGAAAAGGTCGGCGGCCGCGTGACCGGCACCGGCTTTCTCCCCGCCGGCCATCGGGTGAGCGCCGACGAAGGGATTGGCGGCGGGCAGGCGACGGGCCGCGAGGAGGATCGCGCCCTTCACGCTGCCGGCGTCGGTGACGACGGCGCCGGGACGGAGGCCGGGCGCGATGGCGCGGAACGTCTCCTCGGCGGCGTCCACCGGCGTCGTCACCACCACCAGGTCGGCTCCGCGCACGCAGTCGGCGGCGTCGGCGAAGACCTCGGCCACGCCGAACCCGCGGAGGGTGGCGCGGGCGCTTTCCGAACGCGACCAACAGGCCAGGGAGCCGGCCAGGCCGCGCCGTGCCGCCGCGAGGAGGATTGAGCCGCCGATGAGGCCGGCGCCGACGACGGCGATGCGGTTGAATTCAGCCATTTCTAAGGTTGAAGGTGCGTCTTTGATGAACCAGAGTGCCGGACTATTAAAGCAAACAAACCGGCGACGGCAAAGTTGTCGCCCATGCGATGACCCACGGCCCCCAAGACCCCAAGCATAAATTCATCGCCGTGCCCGATCCTCGGAAGGGCCGCAAGGGGGTCCGCTGGGAGGATCTGTGGCGCCGGGCGCGCGCCCCGGCCTTGGTCGGCGTCTGCGCCGCGCTCGCCGTGGTTTCCTTGCTGTTATACACGTCCGACCGGCGTACGCTCCGCGGGAGCGACGAGAGCGGCGACCCTGAGCGGCTCGACGCCCTGCGGCAGCAGTCCCTTCGTCTGGAGGCCGAGTTCGAGGCGCTGCGCCAGCGGAAAGCCGAACTCGGCGAAGCGGACGTCGTCCTGCTCGAACAGGCCTTGCAGGCCGAGGAGGAATACATCGCCGCCCGCGGCGCGGTCGGCACCTCCAACCTTCGGCATCAGGCCTTGCGGCGGCGGCTGCATCTCCTCAGGGCCGAGCTGCTGAGACAGGAATCCCTCGATGCCGAGGAGCAGGCGCTCGTCCTGGCCAAGAAGGACGAAACCGCGGCCGTGCCGCTTCTCCGCCGCGCGGTCGCCTGCGAGCTGGAGATCGAGAAACGCTGGGAGTATTCCGGCCTCGACGATCCCGGCAGGCGCGCCCGGCTGGACACCCGGCTCCGGCGGCTCGAATCAGGCCCGCTTTGGCAGGAAGGCCGCGCGGCGGAAGCGTCGGCCGAACGCTTGTTCGCCGAGCATCGCTATGCGGAGGCGGTCACCGCCTTCGATCGCGCCATCGCGCTCGAGACGGAGTTCCTCGCCAAGTATCGCGACGTGCGCGACGCCGAGTTCGGCCGGGCCGACAAGCTGGCCGGGCGGCGGGAGACCGCCCTTTCCGGCGAAGAATGGCGCAAGGTGCAGAAACTCGCCGACGCGGCGGCCCAGTCGGAAAAAGACGGCGACTGGCCGGCGGCGGCCGGTGCCTGGCAGGCGGTCGTCGAAGGCTTCGGACGGCTCCTGACCGACCATCCTCGGAGCGAGTACGCGGATCGCACCCGCGGCGCGGCCTACGCCGCCCGGATGAATTTCGCCCGATATCACGAGGATATCGTCCGCGCCCGCGCCCTCCGCGACCTCGCGCGCGCGGCCCTGCGCGCGCGGCAGGTCGACCGGGCCCTGGGCCTGATCGGCGAAGCCGTCGTCCAGTTCCGCCGGCTCGACGAAGCCGGTACCGGCGTGTTCGGCCCCGCCGATCCCGAACGGGAGGAACTTGAGTTCCTCGCCGACAACGAGGCCGCCGTGCGCGGAATCCTCCCGACCATCGATCTGCGGTTCGCGCCGCTGCCCGGCGGCTCCTTCCGGCTTTTCCGCACCGAGGTCCCGCAAGGACTCTTCGCCGCCGTGATGGGCGTCAACCCGAGCGCGGTGCGGCGCGAAGCCAATCCGGTCGACTCCGTCGCCTATCCTGACGCGGAAGAATTCGCCCGGCGGTTCGGCTGGCTGATCGGGTCCCGCGCCCGCCTGCCCACCGTCCAGGAATATCGCGATGCGTTCGTCGCGGGCGGCCCGCCCGGCCCGAACCAGGCTTGGACGGCCGAGAACACCGACGGTGCCGCCGTTCGGCCGACGGGCACTTCGACGGCGACCTCGGCGGGCTTCCATGATCTGATCGGCAACGTGGAGGAATGGGCCGTCGAGACCTCGGCCGAAGTCCGGGCCCCCGTCGTCGGCGGGAGCGTCGCGGACGGCCTCACCCGCGAATTGCCCGTCAAAGCGGCCCACAAGCGCGACCGAAGCCGCGCCCGCGGCTTCCGAATCGTTGTTGAATAATAAAACGCCTTGTCCATACCACTGACCCTATGGCGCTCTCGGTCCGCACCTTCCAGCGATCAGCCTTTTTCTTCGCCGTCTACGGCTTTCTCGCCGCGCTCTCGCTGTGGTTCGCCTATGAGCTGCGTTTCTCAGGAGCAGACGCGGCGCTGAAGACGCCTCCTACCTCCTGGGACGCCTATCTGCACCAGCAGCGGCCTGCGGCCTTGCTGTGGGTGATACCGCTCAAAGTCCTCCTGCTCGGCCTGGCCGGGCAGTTCCGCGGCGTCTTCTATTATTTCCGGCTGCCGGACGCCCTCCGGATGGTCGTCGCGTTGGCCGTCGCCTCCGTCTTGATGATAGCGCTCCCGATGGCGGTCGGCGACGACGCCTCGAACCGGTTCGCCCTGCCGCACGGCGTCACGCTCGTCGATTTCAACCTCTCTGTGGTGGCCTTCCTCGGTTTCCGCGTCGCGATCCGCGCGTTACGTGAGCGTTTCGGCGGCTCCGGCCCGGCCACGAAAGGCGTCGTCGAGCGCATCGCGATCGTGGGCGCGGGCCAGAACGGCGCGCAGCTCGCCGCGGAACTGCTGAGCCGGCGCGGCCACGGCATCGTGCCCGCCTGTTTCCTGGACGACGATCCCGCCAAGCACTCGCTCGAGATCCACGGAATCCCCGTCTTCGGGTCGCCGGAACGGATTCCCGAGCTCGCCGAAGCCTACGGCGTCTCCGTGGTCGTCCTCGCGCTTCCTTCCACGAGCGTCCGACGGATCCGCGAAATCAGCGCCCTGGCTTCCGCCGCCCATCTCCGCGTCCTCGTCGTGCCCTCGATGGCCGAACTCGCGGGCGGGCGCGTGCGCGCCAGCTCCATCCGCCCCATCTCCGTCGAGGATCTTCTCGGACGGGAGCCGGCCCGGCTCGATGACGACGCCATCGCCGGCATGATCAAGGGTCGCGTGGTCCTCGTCACCGGCGCCGGCGGCAGCATCGGCTCCGAGATCTGCCGCCAGGTGGCGGCGCGTTCGCCGGCCCGGCTCGTGCTGCTCGACCAGTGCGAGGTGCTGCTCTACCAGGCGGAACAGGACCTCATCGCCGCCGGCGCCGGCGCGCTGATCACCCCCGTCGTCGCCGACGTCGCCGACGAAGCCGCGATGCGCGCGGTCTTCGCGCGCTACCGCCCGGCCTTGGTCCTGCATGCCGCCGCGCACAAGCACGTGCCGATGATGGAGTCGCAGCCGGCCGAGGCCCTGAAGAACAACGTCCTCGGCACGCACGTCGTCGCCGCCCTGGCGGCCGAGCATGGCGCGGACAAGTTCGTGCTCATCTCCTCCGACAAAGCCGTCAACCCCACCAATGTCATGGGCGCCAGCAAGCGCCTGGCGGAACTCGTCATCCGCGCCCACCAGGCCGCCGCGGCCGGCGCGACCCAGTTCCTGGCGGTGCGTTTCGGCAACGTGCTCGGCTCTTCCGGCTCGGTGATCCCCATCTTCCGCCGCCAGATCGCCGCCGGGGGCCCCGTGACGGTCACGCACCCCGGGGTGAAGCGATATTTCATGACGATTCCCGAGGCGGTCGGCCTCGTCCTGCAGAGCGCCACGCTCGGCGAGGCGGGCGACATCCTCGTGCTGGAGATGGGCGAGCCCTTGAAGATCATCGACGTCGCCCGCCAGCTCATCGAGCTCAGCGGCCTGCGGCCCGATATCGACATCGAGATCCGCGTCGTGGGGCTCCGTCCGGGCGAGAAGCTCGTCGAGGAGCTCCAGTGCGACGGCGAACAGTTCCGGCCCACGGCCCACCCCCGTATCTTCCGGTTCATCTCGCCCGCCCCGAGCGCGGCGTCGCCGGCGGAACTGGCGGCCCAGGTCGGGGCGCTGTTGCGGCTGGAGACCGCGGCCTGCAAGCAGGGCGTCCGCGGCCTCGTGCCGGAATACGTGCCGTTCGTGGAGTAGTTTTCACGCTTCGGGCTTCACAGGCGGGCGGCCCTCCGACACGCTTGGGCCATGGCTCGCGCGCATTCCACGGCCCCGAAGGTCGGCATCATCATGGGCTCCCAGTCGGACTGGGAGACGATGGTCAACGTCGCCGACACGCTCAAGAAGCTGGGCGTGGCCTTCGAGGCCGAGGTCGTCAGCGCCCACCGCACCCCCCTGAAGCTGAAGGATTACGCCCTCGCCGCCCGTAAGCGCGGCTTGCAGGTCATCATCGCCGGCGCCGGCGGCGCAGCCCACCTGCCCGGCATGGTCGCCGCGATGACCTCGCTGCCCGTCATGGGCGTGCCCGTGCCGTCCAAGTCCCTCGATGGCATCGATTCGCTCCTCTCGATCGTCCAGATGCCCGCCGGCATCCCCGTGCACACGTTCGCGATCGGCCGGGCCGGCGCCATCAACGCGGCCCTCGGCGCCGCCGCGGTGCTCGCCCTGGCCGACGCCAAGCTCGCGAAGAAGCTCGACGACTACCGCGCCGCGCAGACCAAGGCCGTGCTCGACAACCCGATCCCCGGCCGCAAGGGCAAGCGGCGCTGAGCCATGGAGCGACCCCTCCAGCCCGGCGGCACCATCGGTATCCTCGGCGGCGGCCAGCTGGGCCGGATGTCGGCCATCGCGGCCCGTCGCCTCGGCTATAAGGTGCGTACGTTCGATCCGTCCGCCGGCGCCTGCGCCGCGGCGATCGCCGACGAGCATGTCACCGCCGATTGGAACGACACCGCGGCGCTGACCCGCTTCGCCCAAGGTTGCGGCCGCGTCACGCTCGAGTTCGAGAACATCCCGCCCGCGACGGTCGAGTTCGTCGCGAAGTCCGTCCCGTGTCATCCGTCCGCCTCCGTCCTGGCGACCTGCCAGAACCGCCGTCGGGAGAAGGAATTCCTCCGCGCGTCCGGCATCCCGTGCGCCAACTTCGCCGTCGTCTCTTCGCTCGCCGAGCTGCAGGCCGCGGTGAAGTCCATCGGCTTCCCCTGCGTCCTCAAGACCGCTGACTTCGGTTACGACGGCAAAGGCCAGGTCAAGCTGCCGACCGCCGAAGCCGACCTCGCCGCCGCGTGGGCCAAGATCGGTGGCGCCGTGGGCGTCCTCGAAGCGTGGGTGCCTTTCCAGATGGAGATCTCCGTGCTCGTCGCGCGCACCGTCGATGGCCGCACCGCCGTCTACGATCCCGCCGAGAACATCCACCGTAACCATATCCTGCACCTCTCGCTCTCACCGGCCCGCATCGCCGCGGCCACCGCCGTCGAGGCGCGCGCTCTCGCCCTGAGCATCGCCGAGAAGATCCGGCTGGTCGGTCTGCTCGCCGTCGAGATGTTCGTGCAGGACGGTCGGATCGTCGTCAACGAGCTCGCGCCGCGTCCGCACAACAGCGGCCATCAGACTTTCGACGCCCACGAGACCAGCCAGTTCGAGCAGCACGTCCGCGCGGTCTGCGGCCTGCCGCTCGGCGGCACCAAGCCGCTCGCCCCTTCCGCGATGGTGAACCTGCTCGGCGACCTCTGGCGGAACGGGCAGGAGCCCGACTGGACCAAAGTCCTCGCCGATCCCTCCGCCAAGCTGCACCTTTACGACAAGGGCCAGGCCGCTCCGGGCCGGAAGATGGGCCATGTCACCGTCACCGCGCCGACGCTCGAGGAAGCTCGGCGGCGCGCCGAGGCCTTGCACGCCTCCCTCTGATCAGTCGAGCAGCTCCGGCTTGCGGCTGAAGAGCTCGAGCGGGATCTGGCCGAGGCAGAGGAAGAGGAGCACCGCCTGGAAGACCGGGATGCGCGCCTTCATGCCCGCGGCCTGGGCCACGTAGTTCTTGGCCATCACCTCGGAGATCATCGCGAAGGCGAAGACGAGCGAGGCGACGCAGAGTACGGTGAAGAGCCGGTTCCAGGTCTTCGCGGACGCGATGCGCCGCCAAGGCAGGAAGAGCAGGCCGGCGTAGGCGATGAGGAACCACGATTCGGCGCGCAGCGCGCGCGGGAAGGTCACGACCGCGGGATCCCAACGCGGCGGGATCCGGACGAAGCCGAGATTCAGGCCGCCGGACAGCTCGTTGAGGGCCATCAGCAGGCAGAAGACGCCGAACCCCGCCGCGATGAAGCGGGCGTAGCGGATGCGGCGGGCGGTGTTCTCGTGCATGCGGGCGAGGTTGGGCGAGACGGGGCCGGACGCAAATCCTCAGAGCGGACGGAAGAGCGCGACATCGCTCCACTCGCCCATGACGCGGCCGTCGGCGCGCGTGCCGGCGCCCCAGGCGGCCTGGCACTTCGCTTCGAAATGGGCCCGGACGGCGGCCTGCTCCTTCGCGAGGATGCCGCTGAGGGCGAGCACGCCGCCCGGGCTGACCGAAGCGACGAGGTCGTCGGCGTAGATGCAGAGCACGTCGCTGATGATGTTGGCGAGCACGACGTCGGCCTGGCCGGTCAGGCGGAAGCCTTCCTCGAGGCCCGCGTGGTGGAACGCGACCGCCTCGCCGGCGAGGCCGTTCTCCGCCCGGTTGGCGATGCTCACGCGCACGGATTCCGGATCGCGGTCGAAACCGGCGACGCGTCCGCAGCCGAGCTTGGCGGCGGAGAGGGCGAGGATCCCCGACCCGCAGCCGGCGTCGGTGACGGAGACCCGCGCGGCGGGATGCGTTTCGAGGAAGTCCATCATGCGGATCGCGCACAGGCGGGTCGTCGGGTGGTCGCCGGTGCCGAAGGCCAGGCCGGCGTCGAACCAGATCACCGCGGCGTCGGCCGGGACGGCATGCTTGCCGCGCATCCAGGCGGGCACCCAGTGCAGGCGGCCATGGTCCCAGGGCTTGAGGTGCTCTTTGTAGGCCTCCTTCCAGTCCTTGTCGGCCAGGACGGCCTGCTCGCAGGATTCCGGGAGTTTCTTGAAGGCTTTGCGCAGGCCGGCCCAGGCTTCGTCGGCCTCCGGCTTCGTCTCGAAGTAGCCCATCACGAAGTGCGGCTTCCCGGGCCCTTCATGGAAGAGCATCCAGGAAGAGCGGGTGAGTTCGCAGAAATGGTCCTCCAGCGGCTGGACCAGGTCCTCGTGGATGGGACACTTCAGTTCGATCATCGGGAAAAGGTCTCGCTCAGGCGGGCGATGACGGCGGGGAGCAGGGCGTGTTCGGCGGCGTGGATCTTCTCGGCGAAGGATTCGAGGGTGTCGTGCGTCGTGCGTGGCACGCGCGTCTGCCCGAGGTGGGCGCCTCCGTCGATCTCGGCGTTGACCCAATGGACCGTGCAGCCGGCTTCCGGGACGCCCGCCCGCCAGGCCTGTCCGATGCCGTCGAGGCCCGGGAAGGCCGGCAGGAGGCTCGGGTGGAGGTTGATGATCCGGCCCGGGAAGGCGTCGAGCAGGGGCGCCTTGATCACGCGCATGAAGCCGGCGAGGACGACGAGGTCGACTTGGGCGGACTGGAGGGCGTCAGCCCAGGCCTGTTCACGCTCCGGGGAGAACTTCGTCTTGAACGGGCCGGGGTCGAGGAAGCGGGCGGGCACGCCGTACTTCGGGCCCAGCTCGAGCATCTTGCAGGTCGGGACGTCGCACCAGAGCCCGACGACCCGGGCCTGGCCTAGTCGGCCTTCGGCCTGGGCGCGGAGGACCGCGTCGGCGTTGGAGCCGCGACCGGAACCGAGGAGGGCGACGCGCATGCGGCAAGGTGTCGGCGGGGCGGGGCGCCTGCAAACGGATTTTCGATTTCGGACTTTGAACCCTTCCGCGAAACGCCGAGGATGAGCGCCCTGCTTACTTTATGGACCGCCGCGAGTTCCTTCATCTCACCGCTCTCGGTTCGCTGGGCGCCCATGCTTTGTCCGGCTGCGCCGGCGGGGGCGGCGGTTCCATCCCCGCGCCCGCCGCGCCGCGGCCGACCGTCGTCGCCGGCGGCCGGGTCATGCTCGGCGTCGACGTCCTCGCCGCCGAGGGCTTCGCCCGTCTCCAGGGCTTGCGCGTCGGCCTCGTCACGCATCGCGCCGGCGTCAACGGCGCCGGTCAGCGCACCGCGGACGTGCTTGCGCGCGCGCCCGGCGTGAAGCTCGTGAAGCTCTTCGGTCCG
>SYID01000081.1 GCA_005798925.1 Verrucomicrobiota bacterium | reverse complement strand
TGCGCGCCGAGCGACCACGCGATGATCGCGTCGCAGCCGGCGAGGTTCTCGGCGGCGCCCATGACGGGCGGGTAGATGAGGTGCTCGGCGTCCGGCGCATGCGCCAACGCGATGGCCTTCATCTCCTCGAGCGAGACGCCCCAGCCGCCCAGCCAGCCGATCTTCATGCGGCGACGCCCTTCAAGGCGGAGACAAAGGAAGACAACACGGCGGGAGAAAGACCTCGGCGCAGCGAGATGCGGATGCGTCCGGTACGCACCGGCACCGTCGGCGGACGGATGGCGGAGACCATGAAACCGGCGGCGCGCAACGCGGTGGCGTATCTCAAGGTGACGTCCGAATCGCCCAGGATCAACGGGATGATCGGCGAGTCGCCCGTGGGGACGGCGAAGCCGGCCTCGACGAGCCCGTCGCGCCAAGCCCGGGAGAGGGCGTGGAGTTCGCCACGCTCCCCCGACATGCCCTTCACGCGCTCGATGGCGGCGAGGGCGGCGGCGGCGCAGGACGGCGCGAGATAGGTGGAGTAGACGAACTCGCCGGCGAAGTTGATCAGGGAGTCGCGGACCTCCGGGGCGTGCGAGAGCACATAGGCGCCCTGCGAGCCGAGGCCCTTGCCGAGCGTGCCGACCACGATGTCCGCGGCGGCGAAAGCACCCTGGCCTTCCTGCAGTCCGGAACCGGTGGCGCCATACCAGCCCGTGGCGTGGGCCTCATCCAGCACCCAGCAGAAGCCAAATCGCTTCCTGAGCGAGGCGAGCCGCTTCAGGTCCGGGCTGTCGCCGTCCATGGAGTAGACGCTCTCGGTCACGACGAAGATGACGCCGTCGAGGGCGGGCTCTTCGTGGAGCATGAGCTCGAGCGCATCGAGGTCATTGTGGGCGAAGCGACGGAGACGGGCGCCCGAGGCCATGATGCCGTCGAGCATGCTCGCGTGCACGAGTCGGTCGGCGAGGATGAGGTCGCCCTTCTTCGGCAGGCCGCCGAGGACGGCGGAGTTGGCCGCGAAGCCGGTGTTCATCACGAGGCCATGCGCGTAGCCCTGCCAGGCGGCGAGGGTCTGCTCGAGCTTCTGGTGGATCTCGGTGTAACCGGTGACGAGCGGCGAGGCCGCGGCCGACGCCCCCCATTCCTGCAACGCGGCCACGCCCGCGGCCACGACCGCCGGGTCGCGCGAGAGGCCGAGGTAATCGTTGTCGGCCAGGTTGACGCGTGGGTCGCCCGAGGCCCGGGCGGTCAGCTTGCGACGCAGCGAAGACCCTTCGCGCTGGGCGAGGGACTGACGCAGGCGCTGCAGCAGGGCCTCGTTCACCGCGGCAGGAAGTGGAAGCGGGCGGACCTGAGTCCGCGGCCGGACTCGCCGAGCAGCGGGATCCACGAAGCCTGCAGGCCGGCGCGATTGCTCGCCGCGACTTCCTTCGAGGGCTTCTTGATCGCGTTGAGCCAGACGCCGATGGGGCCGTCGTAACGACGCCGCAGATAAGCGATGGCCAGGCGGGCCTGATTGATCGCGCCGAGCCGGTCTTCGACGACGACGATGGCGACGGTCGGCTTGATCGCCGCGGCGAAGTCCGCCCAGTCCTGACCCTTGGGGTCGAGCGGGACGGCCACGCCGCCGGCGCCTTCCACGACGCGGCAAGGGGCGTGCGGGACGGCTTTGTAGAGCTTCAGGAGCGTCGCGAGGTCGAGTTGCTTACGGGCCTTCTTCGCCGCGGCCAGCGGAGCGATCGGCGCGGGGAGCGTCAGCAGCGTGTGCGCTTCGGCCCACTTACCCGCGGCCTTCACGGCGTCGGCGGGACGGCCGGCGCCCGCGCCCGATTCCACCGGCTTGATGACCTGGGTGAAGCCATCGCGGGCGAGGCGACGCGCGAGCAGGCCGGCGACGTGGGTCTTGCCCACGCCGGTGTCGCTGCCGGTGACGAAGACGACGGCCATCTTACTTGCAGCCGCAGCCGCCGGTTCCGCAGGAT
The DNA here is from genome assembly GCA_005798925.1 of Verrucomicrobiota bacterium. Classification (GTDB taxonomy): domain Bacteria; phylum Verrucomicrobiota; class Verrucomicrobiia; order Opitutales; family UBA953; genus UBA953. The sequence continues at coordinate 761 of SYID01000081.1, read as the reverse complement.
TCTTCGGCCGCGTTGGCGGCGGCGAACTCGGCGACGCTCGGCCACTCGGCCGGCTTGGCGTCGGCCGGGGCGATCTCGCCGCGGTGGATGCGGCGGGCTTCGTCCGGATGCATCGGGTGCAGGCCGAGACGCTTCATGAGGTTCATGTCCTCCTCGATGTCGGGATTGCCCGTGGTGAGGAGCTTCTCGCCGAGGAAGATCGAGTTGGCGCCGGCGAGGTAGCAGAGGGCCTGCGTCTCGTCGTTCATGCTGGCGCGGCCGGCGGAGAGGCGGACCATCGCCTTCGGCATCAGGATGCGGGCGACGGCGACGGTGCGGACGAACTCGATCGTGTCGACGAACTTGCGGCCGGCGAGCGGCGTGCCTTCGACGGCGACGAGCGCGTTGATCGGCACGGAGTCCGGCTGCGGATCGAGCTGGGCGAGCTCGACGAGCATCTTCAGGCGGTCGTCGACCGTCTCACCCATGCCGATGATGCCGCCGGAGCAGACCTCGAGGCCGGCCTTGCGGACGTTCGAGAGCGTCTGGAGACGGTCGTCGTAGGTGCGGGTGGTGATGATCTTGGAGGAGTGCTCGCGCGAGGGGTCGAGGTTGTGGGTGTAGACGTCGCAACCGGCCTGCTTGAGGCGGGCGGCCTGCTGTTCGCTGACCATCCCGAGGGTGCAGCAGACTTCGAGGCCGAGTTCCTTCACGCCGGAAACGGTGTTCAGGACGCTGTCGAACTGCTTGCCGTCGTTCACGCGGCGCCAGGCGGCGCCCAT
>SYID01000080.1 GCA_005798925.1 Verrucomicrobiota bacterium | reverse complement strand
GGCCGCCGCCACCGCCACGGGGTCGCCGCCGTCGCGCAGCGCCTCGAACTTGACGCCTTTGACGACGCGTCCGGCATGGACGTCGAGGCAGGGGATGATGCGGACGGATAGCATGCGGTGACTTGGGGTAGGGCCGCCGGGGGGGAAGGTTAAGCCTAAACTACTCCAGCACGACGGTGACCGGCCCGTCGTTATGGAGTTCGACGCGCATGTCTTCGCCGAAAAAGCCGACTTTGACCGCGCTGCCGAGGGCCTCGCCAAGGTGGCGAACGAAGAGATCGAAGAGGAGGCGGGCCGCCTCGGGTCGCGCGGCCCGATGGAAGGAAGGCCGGTTGCCTTTGGAGAAATCAGCCAACAGGGTGAACTGGCTGACGGCCAGCACCTCGCCGCCGGCGTCCTTGAGCGAACGCCCGAGCTTGCCGGCGTCGTCTTCCATCAGCCGGACCTTGGCCACGTCGGCGGCCAGCCGACGCGCGGTCCCTTCGTCGTCGCCTTCGGCGACGCCGACGAGCAGCACGTAACCGCGCCCGATCGTCGTGGCCTGCTCCGGTTCTGCGGCGCGGGCGACGCCGGCTCGGCGGACGCGTTGCAGCACGATGCGCATCTCAGACCAAGGCCTCGAGGATCGTGCGCAGCTTCATCTCCGTCTCGGTCGCCTCCGCGCCCGGGTCGGAGCCGGCGACGATCCCGGCGCCCGCGAAGGCGCGGGCCGACGCGCCTTTGAGGCGGGCGCAGCGGAGGGCCACGAACAGCTTGCCGGAGTTTCCGTCGGCGGACACCCAGCCGACCGCGCCCGTGTAGATTCCTCGCTGGTGCGGTTCGAAACCCGGAATGAAGGGGAGGGCCAGAGCCCGCGGCTTGCCGCCGACGGCCGGGGTCGGGTGCAGTTCGCCCGCGACCTCGAGGAAACGGCGATCGGCCGGCATCGTCCCTTCGATCGGGGTGCGCAGGTGCATGACGTTGCCGAGGCGCAGCAGCTCGGCGTCGCGGGAAGTGGCGGCGATCACGCCGACCATGCGGAGTCGGCGCAGGATGGAGGCGGTCACCGCGGTGTGTTCACGACGGTCTTTTTCGCTGGTAAGCAGGGCTTCGGCGAGGCTGGCGTCTTCCGAGGCGGATTCGCCCCGGCGGGTGGTGCCGGCGACGGATTCGGAGCGCACCGCGCCGTCGAAAAGGGACAGCAGGGTCTCCGGCGTGGCGCCGACCATGGCGCCGTCCGTCTCGTCGACCAGGAAAGTATGGCAGGGCGGGTTGGCGCGACGGAGGCGGTGCAAGGTCGCATGGATGCTGAAGGGCTCCGAGCGGCGCCAGTCGAACGCACGGGAAAGCACGATCTTCTCGAAGGAGCCCTCTTTGATCAGTTCGGTGGCCCGGACGACGGCGGACGGGAACCAAGCCCCTCCGACCTCGGAGAGCACCGTCGGCACGGGGGCGCGGGGCGGCGGCGGGGTCGAGCGGTAGCTGAAACGACGAAAGCTTTCCGCTCGCTCGGTCAGCCGGGCCGCGCAACCCGGGATGGCGCGTTCGACCAAGGTCACGATGGTGACGCCGTCCTCGTTCACGACCTGCCACCCGGGCAGGAACAGGCGGGCGGGCTCGCCCTCGTCCGCCGAGCCGGGGTAGAACGGAAAAGTGGCGATGACGCGCGGCCGCGGGCCCACGCAGGTGAGCGTGTCGTTCAGTTCCCGCAGCCAGCGGTCGGCCTCCGCGAAACGCGCCTCGCCCTGGCCGATCCAGATCGCGACGGGCGAACCGGCGGCGTGGGCGCGCCGGCGGGAAGGGTTCTCGAAGTAACCGCGGGGCGCGGGTTCATCCAACGTCTCCAGCACCGCCAAGGGATCCAGCTCCGGCGTGCGAAAAGCGTAAGTGACGAAGCCCAGGCCGACGGCGCGTCTTTCGGCGGCGGCCAGCGCCTTGGCTTCCTCGCTGGCGTCGAGCGTTTCCACGGCTTCTAAGATGGGCTATCCGTGGGAAAAGTCCAATCAGCCTGCCGGCGAAGCCGTCGAAGGCTCGATCGGCGGGAAAAGGATGCATTTTTCGGCGACTTGCGAGCCGGCGCAGGCGGCCGACCAGGTGAGCTGGCCGGTGAAGGCGACGGGGACCGGACGGCCGAGGTTGGTCAGGAGCATGGCGCAGGTGCCGGGCATCACCGGCAGAAGGAGCGTGCCGACGAGACGGAGGCCCTCCGCGACGTGGGCGAGGCAGGAGTCGAGGCGGGCGCGGTCGGCCGGGTCGGCGGACTTCGCGAGCTTCCACGGCGCGCGGGCCTCGATGTAGGCGTTCATCGCGCTGATGAAGACCCACAGGGCCTCGAGCGCATGGCTGAGCTGATAGTCGGTGAAAGCGGCGTCGTATTTGCGGACGGATTCGGTCCACAGGGCGCGCAGGTTCTTTTCGGGCTCCTCGTCGGCGGCGGCCGCCGGAATCGCGCCGGCGTAGCTGCGGCCGACCATGTTGAGCAGGCGGTTCACGAGGTTGCCGAGGTTGTTGCCGAGGTCGGCTTTGTAGCGGTTCTCGAAGGTCTGCGTCGAGAAATCCGCGTCCTGACCGACCACCATCTCGCGGCAGAGGTAGTAGCGGAACGCATCCGCGCCGTGGGTGCGGACGAAACCGAGCGTGTCCGCGGCGTTGCCGGCGGACTTCGAGGCTTTCTGGCTGTTGACCGTCCACCAGCCGTGGACGAGCAGCTGGCGCGGCGGCTCGAGGCCGAGGGCCTTGAGCATGCACGGCCAGTAGACCGCGTGGGGCGGGGAGAGGATGTCCTTGCCGATCACGTGCACGTCGGCGGGCCAGCGGCCTTGGTCGGCGACGGCGGAGTAGTAGTTTGTCAGCGCGTCGAACCAGACGTACGTCACGAAAGCGGGGTCGAACGGCAGCTCGATGCCCCAGGTCAGGCGTGATTTCGGACGGGAGATGCAGAGGTCGTTCATCGGCTCCTTGAGGAACTCGAGGACCTGGTTCTGCCGGAAGCGCGGCGTGATGAAGTCCGGATGGGTTCTCAGGTGCTCGATCAGCCAAGGCTGGAACTGCGTCAGCTTGAAGTAATAATTCTCCTCGGTCGTCTGGGTGACTTCGCCGTAGATCTCCGGCCACGAGCCGTCGGGAGAGCGGTCTTTGTCGGTCAGGAACTGCTCCTGCCGGGTGGAATACCAGTCGGTCTTCGACCCTTTGTAGATCAGGCCTTGGTCGAATAATTTCTGGAGGAAATGTTGGACGACCTGCTTGTGCCGGGTTTCGGTCGTGCGGATATAGTCGTCGTTCGAGATGTTCAGGTCGGCCAGCATGCCCTTGAAGACCCCGGCGATCTCGTCGACGAGGGCCTGCGGTTCGAGGCCGCGCCTGAGCGCGGTCTGCTGGACCTTCTGGCCGTGCTCGTCGAGACCCGTGAGGAAATGGACCTTGCGGCCGGACATGCGTTGGTGGCGGGCGATCACGTCGGACAACACCTTCTCGTAGGCGTGGCCGAGGTGGGGTGAGCCGTTCGCGTAGTCGATGGCCGTGGTGATGTAGAACGGGCGGGACATGAGGGACCCCATAGGGATAGGGGAGACGGACGCCGCAGGACAATCCCGAAGGCGGCCTCGAAGGGGAAACCCGGCTCAGACCGCGTCGCCGGCCCGCACGACGTGGGGCTGGTAGGCGATCTCGAACGCGTAGCTCGCGCCGGCCCGAAGGGGCATGGGCTTGTCGCGTTGCAGCGTCTGGTAGAAGTGGACCTTGCCCCAGCAGGTGCGGTGCCGAGGGTTGTCGCTGACGATTTTAGTCTCAGCCCAGGACGCATGGAAGTCGTCCTTGAGCACCTCGCAGCGATGCGATTCGGGTCCGAGCACCAAGGCGTTGCCCGGCGTCATGCGCGAGTGGGTCGCGGCGATCGGCAGGACCAGCCGGAATTCCTCGAGCGTGACGGCCGACTTGGCGGTGAGCAGGAATCGGCCGACGACGCGGCCGCCGACGAATTCCCAGTCCACCTTGAGGGAGGCGAGATTGGCGGAGAGTTTCTCGTCGAGCCCGATGAGGTCGGGCTGTTCGAAGCGGAAATGATAGGTCCCGGCCTTGGCGCCCATGGCGACCTGCGCGTTCTTGCCGTAGAACGACGGCGAGTAGGCCTTTCCGCCGATGGTGAATTCGGGCAGGAAGGGCGTGGTGAGCGTGTTGGCGGGCCAATCGAAGACGCCTGGCATGTGCGGGAAGGCCAGCGAGTCGGAGTAACGGTGTGCGCCGGCGGAGACCAGCGGCAGGATCACGTGCAGCCCGGACGCCGGATCATGGTAAGAGAGCAGCCCTTGTTCCTTCCGCGGTGATTTGTCGAAGGAGAAGAAGCGGCATACCGGCAGGCGGCTGGCCGGCCTGACGACCTCCATCGCGCCGCCGATCGTCTTGGCCAGGCGCGACCACTGCGACAGGTAGCGGGCCGCGTCGAAGTTGGCCATGCGCGTGGTGTGGCCGGGGATGGTGTCACGTTCGGCGTCGCGGATGACGATGAGCCCGTGTTCGGCGTCGAAGAAGGTCGTGAAGAAGTGGGCGTAGAGCCGGCGCACGAGGTCCCGGGCGAGCGGCTCCTTGTCGGCGGCGATCCAGCGGTCGCGCAGGGCCTGCAGCAGGAGGGTGATGCAGTGCATCTGGCCGTAGGCGCCGATGCCGCGTCCGTAGCACCAGCCAAGGCCGTCGTCGCGGACGGTGTCCATGATGACGCGCAGGTATTTCTCGCCGAGCGAACGGAGTTTCGGCAGCTTGGCGTCACGCAGCTGGATATTGGCGTGCAGCTGGAGGGACTGCCGGATGAAGATCAGGGAGACGACGCCGTAGAGGTCGAAGACGCCGCCGAAATTGTCGGCGTTGGCCGCCTTCGAGCCCTCGTCGTGGAACCCCCCGGTCGAGGCCGCGGCGATGCGCTCCATGAAGCGGTCGACGAGCGGCCCGGTCTCGTCCTTCTTCGTGAGGCCGAAGGAGAACCGGCACACGGCCTTGGCGACGTCGAAGGCCTGGACGTGATCGTGGTGGTCGTGCTCGACGGCGAGACGTTCGTCGATGGAGGCCCGGGTGGCTTCGCCGAGGAGCTCCCAGACCGGGTTGCGTTCGCGGGTGGGGCCGAACGCCAGCAGGCCAAGGCAGGCGAAGGCCATGCCGTTGTCGGAGCCCTGGCTGATGCGGACCTGCGCGGTGATAGTCCGGGCGACGATCTCGGCGATGTTCTGCCGGTCGAGGGTGAGCTCGCCGGTGGCGCGGAAATATTCCCCGAAAGCCAGGGCGGCGTGGCCCGGCTCATCGGCGCGGGAGACCTCGCCGTCGACGGGCACGACCGTGCCGTCAGGAGCGAGGGAGTTGAAGTTGAGTTTGAGGAGGGCCTTGGTCTGGTCCAGGCACTGGCTCGCGAAATTCTGCATGCGAAAGGTTGGGATTGGGGCAGGGTACCCCCTCAGTCAATGCCTCTTCGTAAAAAATTCGTTATTTCGTCCCTTCTTACCGACCCCATAAGGGTGGTAAGGGCCTGACTTTAGGGCTCGAAAGCGACTTCGACCTTGCATCGGCTGATGCGGGCCAGGAGATCACCATGGGTCTTCAGCGGCCACCAGCGGTACAAATGGATGTCGATGGGCTTCCAGAGCCCGACCCACCCGCAGATGGTCAGCCCTTCGCGGACGAATTCTGTCCAGCCGCCGGCCGGGATCAGCCCTCGGAGGACGAGCGTCGCGGCCAGGAACAGCACCCCGATGATCAGGGCGGTCCGGCCCTCGCGGAAGAGGTCGCGTAGTTCCCGCCGGGCCATCCGCGCCCGATATTCGAAATAGTGCCGGACCGATTCGCGGACCTGCTCCGCGGCCTCGGGGTCCGCCGGCTGCTTCAGGACGACGCGCAGCCGCAGTTCGGAATCGCGTTCATGCTCGCGGGCCCAGCTGAGGATGAACTCCTCGGCGTCGTGGTCGAGGTCGCGTTCATGGAACGGCGACGGGTCCATGGTGTTGAAGAGCTGACCGACGTTGCTGAGACGCAGTTCGATCAGGCCAGCAGGGGGAGAGGTTTTTTTCATCATTAAAGAAAGTCCTCCCGGGTTGCCGGCGGCGTCGGCGGCCGGAGACGGGCCATCATGTGGGAAGGATGAAGCAGCCCGCTGCCGGATTCAACCCTGCTTCGGTCATTTCTTGGCCTTGGCTTTGGCCGCCTTGGGCTTGAGGGCTGCGAGATAGGCGACGACGTCGCGGATCTCCGCCGGGGAGAGGATGCCCAGCATCGGCGGCATGACCGAGACCGGCGGGGTCCGCGCGGCGACTTCATCGACGGCGAGCTTCCTCAACTGTCCGTCGGACAGCCTGATGTCGAGGGTCTTGGCGCTCTCCTTGAGCACGCTGCCTGCCAGGGTGGTCCCGTCCTTGAGCGCGATGGTCTCGACGCCGAAACCCGGGACGATTTTAGCGGAGGGATCGACGAGGGATTCGGCGAGTTCGGCCTTGGTGCGTTGCGAGCCGATGGTGCGCAACGCCGGTCCGACCTCGCTGCCTTCGGCGGTGTCGATGCGATGGCAGGCGGTGCAGTTGGCCGCCAGATGGCCGTTGACCAAGGCTTTGCCGCGGGCGGCATCACCGCCTTCGATGAGTAGTTCGTAGGGCAAGCCTGGTGCGGCGAGCTTCGGGGCGCCCTGGCCGCTGGTCTGGAGGTAACTGTTCAAGGCGCCGACGACGGCGCGATCCGTCGAATCACCGGCGACTTCGAAGACGTCTAGTTTCAGGCCGGCGTCCAACTGGCGGGAGGCCAGACGTGTCACGAGATCCTTGAGCAAGGACCTCGCGGCGGGCTCCTCGCGGCCGCGCAGGGCGAGGATGACCGCCTGTTTCTCGGGCGTCTTGGCGGCCTTGGAAGCAATGATGATTCGCGCGACTTCCAGGGCCGCGGCGCTGTCGCGCTTGAACAACTGGCTCAGGGCCTCGATGCGGACTTCGGACGGGTTGCCTTCGCCTGCCGCGTTACGCAGGGTCCGCGTCACGGCCAAGGGCTCTTCTTGGATTCGTCCGAGCAGCCGGAGCGTCTGCAGGCGTACGTCCGGCGAGGCCTTGAGGTCCTCGGCCAGGGTCTGCAGGATGGGAAACGGCAGGTCGGCTTCGTATTTGACGAGCAGGCTGAGCGCCAGCGCACGCTCTTCGGGCCGCCGCAGCTTCAGGAGGTCGTCCTGCCTGGCCCGGATCAGGGCGGCGATTCGGGCGGGGTCACGCGGCGGGTGCTTGCGCGCGGTGCCGTCGACGGAGTCCAGCACCGGCGGCTGATCGAAGACGGACAATGCGTTGAGCGCTTCCAGCCGCAGCGGCGCGCCTTCCGTCTGGGCGATCGTCCAGTTAAGCACGCGTTGCAGCGCCGCCTCGTCGCCTTGGCGTAGATTGGCGTTCAAGGCCCGGCGCGCGGCGTGGAAGGGGAGGTTGGGTTGGCCGAAGGCGGCCGCCAGGGCAGGGTGGGCGGCCGGGATGCCTTCATCGTCATGGATGGCCCGGGCGGCCTCGGTGACGACCTCGGGATTGGCGTGGGTGAGCAGCTTGGCCAGCAGGGGTGATTTCCGGCGGACGAGGGCCAGTGTCGCGAACACTGCCTCGGCTCCGGCTCCGGACTTGGACTGGGCGAAGGCGAGCAGATCCTCGGAGGATTGAGTTCCGGCGAGACCGCTGACGAGCCCGTGACGGAGCCAAGGCAGACGGAGGGCGGCCTCGCAGTCTTGCAGGAAGTAAGCGAAGGGGACTTTGCCCCCGAGTTTGGCGAGCGTGATGCCGGCTTGGGTGCGCAAGCGGAGGTCTGGTCCGGCCGCCTTCTGGACTACTTTGTCCGTGAGCGCCTGGGACGGTCTGGATTCGCTCAGGATTTTCAGCGTCTGCACGACGATCTCGCTGTCGGCGTCATCGAGCAAGGCCAATGACGCGGTCAGGTCGGCGACCTTGCCAAGACGCACGCCCATGCCGTAACCCCAGATCGCATGGATGCGGGCGAAACGGGGCGATTCCGCCTTCAGGGCGAGCGCCAGCATTTCCGACCAGGCGCCGAGGCGATGGAGCCGGATCGAGGCGTTGATGCGGACACGCTGGTCGCGGTGTCCGAGCAGTCCGAGCAGCTCCTCCTTGGGGATGACGGCGGAGAAAGGCTTGGAGAGGACTGCCTCGGAGGTCTGGTCGATGTTCGGGGCGATGTCCATGCGCCAGACCGCGCCCTTGCCGTCGAGCGGATAGCCGCCGATCCAATCGGCGAAGTAGGCCCGCCCATCGGGTGCCCAGGTCATGCCGATGCCCATCAGACCCTGGTTGATCACGCGCAGTTTCTCCTGACGGAAGGCATCTCGGTCGGGGATGAGCGTGAAGGCGTCCATCTTGCCTTTCGGGAACTGGTCCAGGATGAAATGTCCGCGCAGGTCGCCGTCGAGGGCATGACCTGGCTCGAAGAGGAAGCCGGCGGGTCCGTCGGAGTAGTTGGCGATCGGCGGGGTGATCGAGAGGGGCTGGTCGGCCGCACCTGCGGGCATCCACATGTTCTCCTTGATCCAGCGGCTCTCGACGGCCTGATACTGGTGCTGGTTCCGCCACCCGCTGTCCGACCCCTCGAGCAGGTACATCAGCCGTTCACGTTCCCTCGGCTGGTCGCCGTCATTATCGACGCCGATCACGTTGCCGAAGGCGTCGAAGGCGATTTCCTGGGTGTTGCGGAGGCCGCGGGCGAAGACCTCGAAGCCGCTACCGTCCGGCTCGCAACGCAGGACGGCGCCTTCATGCGCGAAGAAGAATCTCCGGCCTTCCTTGCTGGTGACATTCCCGCCCTTGTCGCCGACGGTCCAATAGATGCGTCCGTCCGGCCCGAGCCTCAGCCCGTGCATGTCGTGTCCGGCATAAGCGATGTGTCCGCCGAAACCCGTCGCGATGACTTCCTTCACGTCCGCCACGCCGTCCCCGTCGGTGTCCTTGAGGCGCCAGACGTCAGGGATCGCGGTCAGGTAGACCCAGCCGTCGAAATAGAGCACGCCGGCGGCGATGCCGGAGACCGGCGAATTGAATCCTTCGGCGAAGACGGTGAGCTTGTCGGCGACGCCGTCGCGATCGGTGTCCGTGAGCTTGTAGATGCGTTCCTTGTGGTAGGTCAGGTCCTTCCAGTCGACCGACCCGTCCTTGTTATGGTCCTTCAGGCCGCCGCGCGGCGCCTTCAGCCTGCCGGGTGCCAGTTCCTTCTGGTAGAAAGCGAGTTTCTCTTCCGGCGCCGTCAGGCCGACGTCATCGGGGATCCAGACGCGATGCTCGCGGATGTCGAGGTCGCCAGCCTTGCGACGGGTCGTCGAGGCCACATATGCGTTGCCGGCTTCGTCAAACGTCACCGAAGTCGGGTCGGGCACATTGAGGTCTCCCGACCACTTGGACGGCTTAACCTCGGCGCCGATGCTCGCGGCAGCTGAGAGCGACGCGGCAAGGAGGAGGAAGAGGCGGGGCGGACTCATCGGCGGGATTATATCTTAAACCCAAATACTGAAAACCATTAGTTTCCAGCCAACAGGTTCGGATTTAACGAAGCCACCGACTCAGCCCTACCAGGACGAGGCAGAGTTCCATCGGGCCTTGGGCGCTTCCGCACCCTGGCCGACGTCAGGCCGACCTGAGGGGTCAGCTGGTCGACAAAGCAAGGGACGAAGAGGGCGACGCCACAGGCTTAGCGGAGGAAGGCTTCGTGGAGGCCGCCGTCGACGGTGATGACCTGTCCGGTCGTCTTGCTGAGGCGGTTGGTCACGAGGAGGAAGTAGGCTTCGGCCTGGTCGGCGGGGGTGATGGGGTTCTTGGTCAGGGTGCG
>SYID01000079.1 GCA_005798925.1 Verrucomicrobiota bacterium | reverse complement strand
GTCCGACGCATCACCTCGCCGAGAGCGCGGTGCCACAGGCCATCCAGCCGGAGCCAGCAACCGCTGCCGGAGAGACCGTTGCCGACGAGGTGGACGTGGCCGTCGTAGCGTTGCGTGGTCATGGCGGACTCAGTCGGCCTTCTTCTCGGCGATGATGCGGCCGTAGAGCCACGCGATGCCGAAGAAGGCCAGGGCCAGGGCGCCGCAGGCGACGATCCGGCCGAGGAGATCCGTGATGTCGTGCGTCAGCACGCGGGCGGCGGCGATGACAAGCCCGGCCAGGCCGAGCATGCGGAAGGAACGCGTGGCGAGCAGATGGCCGAGCACGAACGTCAGCACCGCGGAGAGGGCCCAGAACAGCGAGACACCCGCGCCGGGAAGGCGCGAGAGCATGATGAAGGCCATGAAGTAGAGCGAAACGACGCCGAGCAACGACCTCTGGACGGTGCCCCAGGCGCCTTGTCCGCGGGTATGGACGGCCAGGACGTAAAGCAGGCAGGCCAGCCCGAGGAGCACGAGAAAGCTGTGCGCCAGCCCGAGCCCAGTCAGTCCGGAGCCGGCATTGACGACTCCTTGGATGAAGAATCCGGCCAGGGCGCCCGTCGCCGCCAAGGAGAGTTCGGTCGGCACGGCGCCGAGGCGACGCCAGAGCGCGGTCACGCCCACGAGCATGGCCGCCCCGCCCGACCAAGTGAGGGCGAGTTGCCAGGCGGCGGGCGACCAGGCGTCCTTGGCGAGCGGCAGAAGGCTGCGGGACACGGCAGCGACGAAGGCGTAGACGGTCACTGCGGTGACCAGAGCCAAGGCGAACCGGAGGGCCTTGGCGAAGGCTTCCGGGCGTCCGAGCAGACGCGACAAGGCGCCGACGTTCAACACCACCAGCAAAGCGGCCCAGACGACCCACCAAGCCGAAGAGCCCGCCGAACCGACGAGGGGACGCCAGAACACCACCAAGACGCCGGTGAAGAGATAAGCCGGCAGCGCCGCCCACAGCAACGCGGGGCGGAAACGCAAGGCGGCGACAAGCAACACCGCCAACCAAGGCCAACCGGTGTCGGCCTTGGGGAAAAATTCCTGCACGGAGAGCACGACCAAGGCCAGGCTTACGATACCGACGAGGCGCCGCAGCTGCTGCCAGCCGGCGGCACGCTCCCAATCCTCACGGAAAGCCAGCAACCAGGCGAAGGTACCGATGCCGAACAGGGATATCCAGGGCTGCGCCGGAGGGTGATCGATGAAAGCGAACGCGGCCACGCCACCCAGGATTTCCGCCGACCAGCGGACGAGCTCCGAGCCGGTCCGCGTGCCGACCAGCAGCGCACCCGCGGCGGCGAGCGCCCAGATGAGCCAGACGAGGTGAGGATCCGCCAACCAGGCCAGGCCGGCGGCGGCGAAGCCCACGGCGGCGAGCAGGAGGACCTCGAAGACGAGGCGGTTGCGGCCGCGCTCCGCCAGACCGGCCAGAGCGGCGACGGCGGCGGCCAGCAAGGACACCGTGGCGCGGGATTGGTCGCCGCCGGTCGCGAGGAAGAGAGCCAGCAAGGCCGGCGCGAAGAAAGCGCCGAGCTGGAAAGCCGCGCGCCCGTCACGGCCTGACAGGACTGCGTCGTCCTTCACCAGCCGCTCACCGAGCCAGAGGACGATGAACGACGCGAGGGCGGCGAGCTGCAAAGGAAGGTAATCCGCCTCCTTCGAGGGCATCGCATCATAAAGCAGCAGAAGACAGACTTGCGAACCAACGAGGCCCAGGCCGCCCGCGGAACCCCAGGGACCACGCACCATCAGGATGGCACCCAGGAGGGCGACCAAGGCGGCCCCCGTCGCGCTCTGGGCTGACGCCGCGCCTGGGCCGATGGAGAAATAAACCGCCAGCGCCGCGAAGACGACGGCGAGCTGGCCGAACAGCTTGCTTCGCCTCGACAAGGCGATGCCGGCGACGCCGATCGCCACGGCGAGCTGGACGAGCGCGGCGGTCGCGGCGCTGTCGCAGACGCGCATCCTGTCGAGCCCGTAGGTGGCCCAGGCCGCGAACTGCCACACGGCGAGGCCGGCCGCCGCCACGACCTGCCCAAGGTCCGGCCTTTTCGAGGAGAGCCGGAGACCGCCCCAGAAGAGCCCGGCGCCGACCAACGCGACCTCGATGACACGGACGATCGGCGGGATGGTGGAGCGCAAGTTGAGCCAGATGCCGAGGAAGACCGCCGCCGCCACGGCCAGCACGCCGGCGACGCGCACCGCCCACCAAGCACCCAATGCGTATTCACCCTTCAGCTCGGCCGGCGGCAGCAGACCGAGTTCGCGCAGGCGCCCCGTCAGCGGAGCCCCCGCGCTCGGCGCGACGGTCGCAGCCGCCGGACGAGCCACCGGCAAAGGCGGAGGCGTGCCCGCGGGGCCGGACGCTCCGGACGGAGGAGCCGACACGAAACCGACCGACCTGACCTCGGGCGCCGCGGCTTGGGGCGGCGTCGTGGCCGCCGACCGGACGGTGAGCTCGCGCACGGCTTTCTCCAACGCCTTGACCTGTCCGATGAGCAGAAAGAAACGGATCGGGAGATAGATCAGCAGGCCGAGCAGGACGAACGCGAGAATGAGGCCGAGCAGGTCGCTGGAAACCATGCCCCTAACATGGGCGCTAATCCCGGACAGGCGAGGCTTTGGTGGGCCCCACCTATCGATAATAACGATGCATGCCGATTTATCCGGACTTTACGCCGCGGGACCAGACGCCGGCTACCCTCGGAAACGAAACACTTCCGTCCCAATCCAAAGCCACCAGGTCAGCCGGCTGCCCTACGGCCAGCGCCCCCCTGCCCCCGACCAGGCGGCCGGGCGCGCTCGTCATCAAGGCCAAGGCCTCTCCGAAGGTGAGACCGACCTGCCCGACGAGGACGGGGACCGCCGCGAGCAACGGCAAAGCGGCGCCGGCCAAGTAATTACCCGTGCCGTCGTCGATCGCCAGGAAGCCGTCGGGCCGCAGCTCGACCTTGCCCCCGATCGGGGTCCGGTACTTGCCCGCCGGCAAGCCGCCCAAGGCGACGGAGTCCGAGACGACCAACGATCGCCCAGGACCCTTGGCCCGGAGCATGACCTTGAGCTGCGCGGCGGTGAGATGATGTCCGTCGGCGATGAACATGGCCGTGAGCCGATCATCGGCCAGCTGCGGCCAGAGATGGTTATGACGGCGGTTCAGCAGCGCATGCGAACCGTTGCCGAGGTGCGTCGAAAGCGTCGCCCCGGCGTCGACCGCGGCGGCGAGCTGCGCGGCATCGGCCGAGGTGTGTCCGAGCGAGACGAGCACGCCGGACTTCACGAGGTGGCGCACGTAAGCCGGCGCCTCCGGCCAATGCGGCGAAAGCGTGACGAGCTTCACGTGTCCTCCGGCGGCCTGCTGCCAGCGATCGAACTCGGCGATGTCGGGCGGTCGCACGTCGGCCGCGGGGTGCGCGCCGCGCGGGCCGTCCTCGGGCGCGATATGCGGTCCTTCGACGTGGATGCCCGCGACCATCGCGGCTACTTCCGGAGACTGCGCGCAGGCCTCACGGATCGTCCGTAAAGCCGCGACGATGCGGGCCTCCGGCGCGGTGATGATCGTCGGGAAGAACGTCGTGACTCCGACCTTGAGCAGCGCCTGGCACAGCGCCCGCACGGTCGCGACGTCGAGCGTCGGCCCGTTGAGGTCATGTCCGGCGTAGCCGTTCACCTGCAGGTCGACGAACCCGGCGCTGAGCCACTGCCTCTCCCCGTGGTCGGCAAATTCGACCGACCGGATGACGCCGCCTTCGACCTCGACGGCCAAGCCGCGACCCGTGACCGGATCACGACCAAGCAGTCGCTGGGAAGGGACGGCGGACACGGGGTCAGCGGGCGAGTTCGGTCGCCGCGGCGTCGTCGAGGTACAAGGTGCAATCCGGGTGCCGCTGCACGATCGAGGCGGGACAGGTCGGCGTCACGGGCCCTTCGACCGTGCCCTTCACGGCGGCGGCCTTGCGCTTGTCCGGGACCGACAAGATGATGCGGGCGCTCTTCATGATCTGGCGGATCGACATCGACACGGCCTGCTTGGGGACGTCGTCGAAGGTCGGGAACCAGCCCTCGCCGAACTGCTGCTGGCGGCAGGCTTGGTCGAGGTTGACGACGATGTAAGGCGTCTCGGTCTCGAAGTCCGCGGGCGGATCGTTGAAGGCGAGGTGCGAGTTCTCGCCGATACCGGCGAAACAGAGGTCGATCGGACAGGCCGCGATGCGCGCGTTGAGACGCTTCAGTTCGGCGGGGAGATCCGCGGCGTCGGCGTCGACCGGGACGAACTCGGCCCGCGCCGGCAGCTGGTCGATGAAACGTTCGCGGAGGTATTTGCGGAAACTCGCGCCATGCGCCTCCGGAAGGCCGACGTATTCGTCGAGGTGAAAGATCGTGACCTTGGTCCAGTCGATGCCGGGCTCCTTCACGAGGTGCTTGAGCGTCTCGAACTGGCTGGCACCGGTGGCGACGATGATGTTCGCCCGGGGCTGGCGGGCGAGGATGGCGCGGAGCTCACGGGCGCCGTGCGCGGCCGCGGCCCGGCCCATGGCGACGGCGTCTTTGTGCTGTTGGATATTCATGACGGGATGACTTCAAGACTGCCCCGGAACGCCCGGTCCGGGCAAGCGCCTATCATCGGCCAAACGTCCGCTTTCCTGCGATTAGCCGACGAGGTCGAGGCCCCGGAGGGTGCCGGTGGACGAAGCGAACTTGTCCGCCTCGATGCCCATGCGCTGGAGCATGGAGACGTAGAGGTTCGGCAGCGGATAGTTGTTCTCGGTGTCGAAGACGTGATGCTGACCGTGCTTGAAACCGCCGCCCATGAGCAGGGTCGGCAGGTTCGTCGTCACGTGGGTGCTGGCGTTGCCCATGTTGCTGCCATAAAGGATCATCGTGCGGTCCAGGAGCGGCGCCCCGTCCTCCTTGGCGGATTTCAGGTCGGCCATCAGCTTGGCGAGCAGCGTCATGTGCATGCTGTCGATCTGCTTCAGCTGCTCGAGCTTCTTGGGGGAACGCCCGTGGTGCGAAAGGCTGTGGTAGCCGTCGGTCGTCGTGTGGACGTGATCGATGTCGAGCGCCGGGGTGTTGACGCTGTCCAGCATGAGGGTGACCGCGCGGGAGGAGTCGGTCTCGAAGCAGAGGCGGGCCATGTCGTACATCAGCCGGACCTTGTCCATGTACTCCTTGGGGCTGCCCGGGTCGCGCGGAGCCGGCACGGCGGCCACGGGGCGCGGCTTGCGCTCCCACTCCTTGGACATCTGCATGCGCTGCTCGAGTTCGCGGACGCTGGTGAAATACTGGTCGAGACGGTCGCGGTCGCGCGCGCCCATCGTGCGGCGGAGTTCGCCGGCCTGGCCGCCCACGGCGTCCAGGATGCTCTGGCCGAGCTGGAGACGGCGCTCCTGCGCCCTCACTTCGGCTTCGGAGCCGCCCATGAACATCTTCCGGAAGACCTCGGAAGCGCGCTCTTCGGTCGGGATCATCACGCCGCCGGCGGTCCAGGAGAGGCTGCGGGAGCCGCGGGCGCAGTTCACGCCGAGCGTCATCGACGGGAAACGCGTGAGGTGGCCGATGCGCTCGGCCATGAACTGGTCGAGGGAGATCGTGTTACGGAAGCCGCCGCTGCTCGGATGCGGCGCCGCGGTCAGGAAGCAATTGTCGGCCGGGTGGCCGCCATCGACGTCGGGATGGGAGACGCCGGAGAAGACGCTGAAGTCGTCACGATGCGCCTGCAGGAGCTCGAGATACGCCGAGGGCTTGTAGTCCTTGCCCTTCCCTGTCGGGAAGAAATAGTCCGGGACGAGGCCGAGGTTGTTGCAGATGCCCAGCATGCGCCGGGGCTTGGTGGCCGGCGCCGGCGCCGCCGCGAAGGCCGGGGTCATGGCGTCGAGCATCGGCAGGGCCAGCAGCACGCCGGTGCCGGCCAGGAAGCGGCGGCGGGAGACGGCGCGCTTGAACGCGACGAAGGGAGCCTGGGAGGAACGGAAAGAGGCCATCGGGGTGGGTCTACTTGTTAAGGAAGAGTTCGCTGGTGACAAGTCCGCGGACGAGGTCGCGGACGCCGTAACGGCCGGCCTGCGCCCCGTCGAGGACGGCTTCGACCTTGGCGCGGTCGGCGAAGCCCACCGGGGCCCCGGTGGCGTAGGCCGTGAACTGACCGACCAGATTGCGGGCCAGTTGACGCTCGTCGGCGGCGACGAGGCGCTTGAAATCACGGATGTCCTTGAACGCCTTGCCGTCGAGCTCTCCGTAGGCTTCCACGGGCAACGCGTTGTGGAAGGCGAAGGCCTGTCCGTTCTTGCCGATGCCGACCTCGGGCGTCTTGCCATCGAGGGCACGGTAACGTTCCCGGAAGCCGCCCATGACGTCGAAGCTCTCCAGCGCGAAGCCGGGCGGGTCGATCTTAGTGTGACAGGAAGCGCACGACTCGAGCGTGCGATGCTTCTCAAGCTGCTGGCGGATCGTCACGGCTCCGCGGGTGTCGGGCTCGACGGCCGGCACGCTGGGAGGCGGGGGCGGCGGCTTGCGGCCGAGGATGCGTTCCATCACCCAGGCGCCGCGGATGACGGGCGAGGTCGTGGTGCCGTTGGCGGTGACCTTCAACACCGCGGCCTGCGTCATGAAACCGCCGCGGACGCTACCGGCCGGCAACGTCACCTTACGCAACTTCACGCCTTCGACGGGCGGGAGCTGGTAGAGCGAAGCGAGGCGTTCGTTGACGAAGACGAAATCGGCCTCGACGACGGCGCGGGCCGGCAGATTGGCGCGGAGCAGCTCGGCGAAGGTCGCATGGCTCTCGTCGCGGGCCGAATCCAGCAGATGGTCGTCGAGGTAGTAGTCCGGGTACAGCAGGCTGTCCGGGTCGTTGGCGCCGGCCTTGCGCAGTTCGAGCCAGTAGTCGGTGAACGCTTCGACGAACCGCTGGGCGCGGGCGTCGGCGAGCAGGCGGTCCGTCTGGGCGCGCAGCACGGCCGGGTCGCGCAGCTTCTTCGCGTCCGCCAAGGCGCAGAGCTCGGCGTCAGGCGGCGAGTTCCACAGGAAGAAGCTCAGGCGCGAGGCCAGGGCGTGGTCGTCCAGCGGACCGGGCGACTCGCGCAGGTAAAGGAAGGACGGCGAGCAGAGCACGGCGGCGTAACCCGAGAGCATCGCCTCGGCGAAGCTGCTGCCCGACCTCAGCGCGCCTTGGATCACCGGCAGAAAACGGACTTCTTCCGTGACGGCGACCGGGCGACGGTAGGCGGCGCGGACGAAACGGCGCAGCAGGCGCTCGGCGTCGATCGAGGCGTCGCGCGGAATCACGGCGTAAGGCAAGGCCGCCCCCTTGGGAGCGGGCTTGACCGGCAAATCGTCGAAGAGGACGGCATAAGGAGCCGACGGCCATTGCGGGGCCAGGGGACCCTTCACGTCGATCCAGCGCATGACCAGGCCGGGCTGACCCTCGGGCGTGGCGAGCGGGTTCTGCGCCCGGGAGGCGCCGGGGCGGGAACGGAAGAAACGGGTGACGTCGATCTGGATGCTCTCGCCGGCCTCGAGCACGACGTCGAGTTCGGCGACGGTGACATCCGCCCCGAGGTCGATCGTGCCGATGCGGCGCAGCACGCGCGGGGGCGTGAGCGCGTAGACCGTGACCGGCTCGGAGCGGCGTCCCTTGGAGATGTCGTCGAGGTCGGGAATCTGCCAGCGCACCTTGCCCTTGGACTTCGTCTTGCCCGGGCCGACCCAGACCGAATGCCCGCAGAGCTTGATCAGGTAGCGGCCTGCCTGCGGCGCGCGGAAGGTGCCGAAGTTCGGCTCGACCGGCTCATAAGAGCCGTGGACGACCCCCACGCCTTCCTCATCACGCAGGATGCGGTTGGCCTTGCCCACGGTGACGGGGGCGTTGCCCGCGCGCACCTCCGGCTGTCCTTTGAAACCCAACGTCGGGAAGGTCGCGCGTTCGGGTGACTGGTTGAACTCGGAGAACTTCATCTTGGCGACGTAGCTCCCCTGCTGACGGGCGTAATGCCGGTGGCTGGCGGTCTCGTCGGGCGCGACGGAGGAGATGAACGCCGATCGCAGCGCCTCTTCGGCGGCGGCGAGGGTCCGCTGCAATTGGACATGCGAGACATCCAAGGCCTCGCCGCTCTTGTTGTAGCGATGCGCCTCGGTGTCCTCCGGGAGGGCTTCCTTGATGTCGAGCCACGGCGCCCGGAGCAGGTCGCGGAGCGCGTTCTCATATTCGAAGCGGTTCATGCGTCGCTCGACCGAACGACCCTGCGCGGCGATGCGGGCGGCGTCCTCACGGAGCAGGCTGGCGGAAAGCACGCCGAGGTAGGCCGACGTTTCGCCGGCGTCCGGGCGGGCCTTCTTCTTGGGCGGCATCTCGCCGGCGGCGGTGCGGTCGTGGATCTTGACCCAGGCGGCGAAGGACTTCGGATCCCGCAGGTCCGACTTCAGGGCGGTCATGTCGAGGCCGCCTTTCTTCGTGTCGGCGTCGTGACACTCGACGCAGTGCTTCTCCAGGAAAGGGGCCAACGCCCCGGCGGAACCGAGGGGCAGGAGGAGGAGACCGAGGATGGCGGCGCGTAAGGTCATGCGGGGCAACCATTCAGACAGCGGAACCGGGGCCGGGTTGCCAAGGCAATCCGCCGGGGAATGGGCGGTTTGGCTGGGCTTTGGGCCCTAGTCTTCGGGGATTGTGCCCCGGGCGACAACCCCCTGCCCTTCGGCATGCTTTCCGTCATTCGTTCCGCCGCGTTGGTCGGCGTCGAAGCCGTGCCCGTGGAGATCGAGGTCAACTCCGGCGAGAAAGGCGAATACGGCCTCTGGCTGGTCGGCCTGCCCGACGCCGCGGTCAAGGAATCCGAGGAGCGCGTGCAGTCGGCGTTGCAGAACAGCGGCCTGCGGCTTCCCGAGACGCGGACCACCATCAACCTCGCACCTGGCGACCTGAAGAAAGAGGGCGCCATCTACGACCTCCCGATCGCGCTCGGGCTCGCGGCGTCGAACGGCCAGCTCGACCGCGCGGCGCTCGGACACTACCTCATCGCCGGCGAACTGGGGCTCAGTGGCGCGACCCGACCGGTGCGCGGGGGGGTCGCCATGGCCGTCCTCGCGCGCAAGTCCGGCCTGCGCGGCGTCATCCTGCCGCGCGCCTCGGCCGAAGAAGCCGCGCTCGTCGCCGGCGTCGAGGCCATTCCGGCGGACACGCTCGACGGGGCGTTGCGCTTCCTCACCGGCGAACGCAAGGTGAGCCCCCTCGCCCCGCCGCCGGTCGTCGAAACCGCCGAGGCAGGCCTGCCTGACTTCAGCGAGGTCAAAGGCCAGGCAGCCGTGCGACGGGCCGTCGAGGTCGCCGCGGCGGGCGGGCACAATCTGTTGCTGATCGGGCCGCCCGGGTCCGGCAAATCGCTGATCGCGAAACGCATCCCGACCATCCTGCCGCGGCCGGACGCGGAGGAGTTCCTGGAAATCCTCGGCGTGCATTCCGCGGCGGGTTCGTCGCTCGCCGACGCGCGGCGCGGCTGGCGGCGGCCGTTCCGCTCGCCCCACCACACGATCAGCGACATCGGCCTGATCGGCGGCGGGGCGATCCCGGGCCCCGGCGAGGTCTCGCTCGCGCACCTCGGCGTGCTCTTCCTCGATGAGCTGCCGGAGTTCCGGCGCGCGGCGCTCGAAGTATTACGCCAGCCGCTCGAGGACGGCCAGGTGACCGTCTCGCGCGCCGCGGCGAAGGTCACCCTGCCCGCGCGCCTGATGCTCGTGGCCGCGATGAACCCTTGCCCGTGCGGCCACCTCGGCGACCGGCGGCGCGAATGCCGATGCTCGCCGGTCCAGGTCCGGAAATACCGCGGGCGGATCTCGGGCCCGCTCCTCGACCGCATCGACCTCCAGATAGAAGCGCCCGCCCTCTCGCTCGAAGAGCTCCGCGACGCCGCGCCCGGCGAGCCTTCCGCCGCCATCCGGGCGCGGGTGGAGGCCGCGCGGGCGACGCAACGCCGGCGATTCCCGGAAGGGACCGGCTGCAACGCCCTGCTGGGCGGACGCGAACTCCGCGCATACTGCGCCCTCGAACGCGCGCAGGGCGACCTGCTCCAGCAGGCGATGGAGAAACTCGGGTTGTCCGCCCGGGCCTACGACCGGATCCTCCGCGTGGCCCGGACGATCGCCGACCTCGCCGAGGCGGACCGCATCGCCACCACGCACCTCTTGGAGGCCATCCACTACCGTTCGCTGGACCGGCAATGAAAACACTCGCCCGGCCAAGGGAAAACCCTCCAATGGAGGCCTCCCCATGAAAACCCTGCACAAGCTCGGGCTGATCTGCCTGCTCGCCCTCCTGGCCCTGCCGCTCGGCGCCGCCGAGAAGATCCGCGTCCTCATCCTCGACGGCCGCAACAACCACGACTGGGTCCGCACGACCGAAGCCTGCAAGGCCACCCTCGAGGCCACCGGCCGCTTCTCGGTGACCGTCGCCACCGCCCCCGCCGGTTTCGCCAAGCCCAAGCCCGGCCGCCCGAAGCCCGGTGACGCCGCCGCGAAGAAGGCCTTCGACGCCGCGATGAAGGAGTGGAACGCCGAGGAAGCCGCCTTCGTGAAGGCCCACGCCGCCGAGTGGGAACAGTGGGCCCCGAAGTTCGCCGACCACCAGGTGATCGTGAACAATTACAACGGCCCGGAATGGGGCACCGCAATGAAGGACGCCTTCACCGAGTTCGTGATGAACGGCGGCGGCCTCGTCAACGTGCACGCCGCGAACAACGCCTTCACCGGCTGGGACAACTTCAACGAGATGATCTGCTGCGGCTGGCGCGGCGCCACCTTCGGCAAACGCATCGCCGTCGACGACAAGACCGGCCAGGCCGTCGCGCTCATCGACGCCGACGAGAAGATCCAGGGCAAGGGCTTCGGCTCCGGCCACGGCGCCAAGCACGTCTTCACGCTCAAGACCCGCGACGCCGCCCACCCGATCATGCAGGGCCTACCCGCCGAGTGGCTGCACGCCACCGACGAACTCTACGGCCGCATGCGCGGGAGCGCCGACCACATGCATGTCCTCTCCAGCTCCTTCTCCAAGCCGGAGTTCGGCGGCACCGACATGCACGAGCCGATGGTCTGGTACGCCCCGTTCAACAAAGGCCGCGTGGTGACCACCTCCATGGGTCACCTGTGGACCGGCGACACGACCTTCGAAGCCCTGCACTGCGTGGGCTTCCAGACGATCCTCGCCCGCTCCACCGAATGGGCCGCGACCGGCAAGGTCACCCTGCCCGTCCCGGAAGGCTTCCCCACCCTCGACAAGACGAGCGTGATCGAGCCTTCCAAGGTCAACTGGAAGAAGTAAGCCCGCCGGGCTCGCCGACGAAGGCCCGCGCAAGCGGGCCTTGCGCTTTTCAGGCGAAGCGGCGCATCGCCACGGCCACGGTCGCGCAGATCTGCTGCGGCGTCAGCCGGATACTGACGTGCAGGCACCTTTCCGTCGCGAGGTTCGGCGGCTCCAACGTGGCGAGCTGGCTGCCCAGCAGTCCCGGCGGCATGAAGTGTCCCTTGCGCGCGTCCATCCGGGCCTGCAGGAGTTCCCGGCTACCATCAAGGAAAACGAAGAAGAGGTCCGGATCGCCTGCGCGCAAACGGTCACGATAGGCCAGTTTCAGCGCGGAACAGGTGAGGACCATCGCCTCGCCTCGCGCCTTGCCGGCGGCCAGCCGGTCCGCCATCGCCGCCAGCCAGCCGGCACGGTCCTCGTCGGTCAACGGCGTGCCCGCGCTCATCTTCGCGACGTTCTCCGGCGGATGAAAATCATCGGCCTCGATCAGCGTCGCGCCGGTCCGGCGCGCGTAGAGTTCGGCCACGGTGCTCTTGCCGCAGCCGCAGACGCCCATGAACACGAGGTTCGGATGCGCCATCGTCGGTCAGAGGTCGATCGTGCGGCCTTCGCGGAACGACCGGTCCGCCGCGGCGACGATGCGCATCGAGTTCACGGCGTCGTCCATGTGCGCGGTGAGGTCGAGGTCCTCGC
Source organism: Verrucomicrobiota bacterium (assembly GCA_005798925.1). GTDB lineage: Bacteria > Verrucomicrobiota > Verrucomicrobiia > Opitutales > UBA953 > UBA953. The sequence goes on along the minus strand of SYID01000079.1, from coordinate 13,460 downwards.
GGATGGCCTTTTCGAAATAGGCCTGCTCGCGCTCGCAGAGCCCGTCATGGCCGGGATCGGCCTCGGTCGGCACGATCTCGTCGGGCTTCAGGAACCGGCCGTCGGCGCCAAGGGCGGCATGGTGGACCTTGAGCGCCTGCGCGGCGGAGTGGGAATCGACGTCGGCGGAGTTGCCGGCCTGCGAGGCCTTGCCCGCGACGATCGAGACGCAGCCCTTCGGACCGATCACGTCCTTCACGAAGAAGGCTTCCTCGGACATCATGGGACCCCAGCCGGCCTCGTACCAACCGACGGAACCGTCGGCGAAGGTGACCTGCAGGTGGCCATAGTTGACCATGCCCGCCGGCAGCTCGTCGGAGAGCCGGGCGCCGATGCCGGAGACGCGCACCGGCCGGCTGCCGGTCATGAGACACATCACGTCGACGTAGTGGACGCCGCAGTCGACGACGGGGCTGCAGGTCTGCATGAGAGACTTGTGCGTCTTCCACATGTCGCCATAGCTCTGCTGATTCAGGTTCATGCGCATGACCAGCGGCTTGCCCAGCGTCTGCACGGTCCTGATGAACTGCGTCCAGGCCGGGTGGTGGCGGAGGATATAGCCGATGACGACCTTGCGCTTCGCGGCCTTGGCTTTGGCGACGATCTGCTCGGCCGCGGCGACGGTGACCGCGAGCGGCTTCTCGACGAACACGTGGCAACCGGCCTCGAGCGCGGCGACGGCGTATTCGGCGTGGGTGTCCGGGTAGCTGGAGATCGAGACCGCGTCCGGCTTGGTGGCATTGAGCGCCGCATGGAAGTCGGCGTATTCGGCGTAGCCGCCGCCGAGCTCGGCGTTGAGCCTCGCGCGGGATTCGGCGGAGCGGGTGACCAGGCCGACGATCCGGAAACCGGGCAGCTTATGGTAAGCGAGGGCGTGCGAACGGCCCATGTGGCCGGCGCCGACACAAAGGACGCGGAGAGGGGTCTGGCTCATGCGCCGAGCATCGTCCTTCGCTCTCCCGCTTCAAGCCGGGAGAAGGCGGGCGACGAAGATTGACGGGCGATCAGTTCGGCAACGGCTGCGCGACGCCTTTCGCGCGCTGAGCCTCGAGCAAGGCCTTGAGCCGGGCGACCACCTCGGGGTGCTCCTTGGCGACGTTGTGACGTTCGCCGGGATCGGCCTGCAGGTCGAAGAGACGGGGACCGGCCTGATCACGGCGGTCGGCGGCCTGGTCGGCCTCGGACCCCAGCAGGTCGACGAGCGGGCCTTGGGCTTTCTTGCCCTTCGCGGGGGCGCCGACGCCCGAGATGAATTTCCATCGCGCGTCGCGGATGGAGAGCACGTTGCCCTGCGTGCTCGAGATCAGCGTCTCGCGTCCCTGGCCGCCGGTGAGGGCCGCGGAAGAATCGACCGAATCGAGTTTCAGGAAGTCCGCCGGATCGCCGCCGGCGACCTTCGTGAAGACGGCGGGAAGGTCCACCTGCGAGATGAGCGCGTCGGAGGCCTTGGCGGCGGGCGTGCGGCCGGGCCAGCGGGCGATGAAGCCCACGCGGGTGCCTCCCTCGAGGATGCTATACTTGCCGCCACGGAAAGGACCCGCCGGGGCATGCGCCGCGGCCTTGTTCCGCTCCACCGCCTGATCCTTGTAGCCATCGTCGAGGACCGGACCGTTGTCCGAAGTGTAGACCACGAGCGTGTTCTCGGCGAGGCCCTGCTTGTCGAGCTCGGCGAGGATGCGGCCCACCTGGTCGTCGAACGCGACCACCGCGTCGCCGCGCGGACCGAGCGGGGTCTTGCCGGCGTAGCGCGGATGATGGACGCGCGGGACATGGTTCTCGTGCGAGGCGTAATAGAGGAAGAAAGGCTTTTCCTTGTTGCGCGCGATGAACGCGCAGGCCTTGTCCGCGAACGTGTCGCCCATCGTCTCGTCGTTCCAGACGGCCGCCTTGCCGCCCTTCATCCAACCGATGCGGCCGACGCCGTTGACGAGGGCCATGTTGTGCCCGTGGGACCAATCCATCTTGAGCTTCGCGCGCTCAGCGTCGTTCTTGAGGTCGGGGTCGCCCAGGTAAGGCTGCTTGTAGCTGACCTCGATCGGATCCTTCGGGTCGAGGCCGACGACGGAGCCGTCTTCGACGAACACCGTGGGCACGCGGTCGCCGGTGGCGGCCATGATGAAAGAGTAGGTGAAGCCGATCTGGTTGGGCGACGGGTCGATCTTCTTGTTCCAGTCCACGTCGCCGGAGCCCAGGCCGAGGTGCCACTTGCCGACCACGCCGGTGGCGTAGCCGAGCTTGGCCAGGCTGGCGGCCATCGTGGGCCGGCCGGGCTTGATGATGAGACGGGCGTCGCCCGGCAGCACCCCGGTGCCTTGGCGGCGCCAGGCGTACTCGCCGGTGAGGAGAGAATAGCGGGAAGGCGTGCAGGTGGCGGAAGTGCAGTAGCCCGACGTGAAGCGGGTGCCCTGCGCGGCGAGGCGGTCGAGGTTCGGGGTCGGGATGACCTTCGCGCCGTAGCAGCCGAGGTCGCCCCAGCCGATGTCATCGGAATAAAGCAGCACGATGTTGGGCGGGCGTTTCTCGGCCGCGAAGGCGACGAGCACGCAGGACAGGGCAACCAGGGGCAGGAAGCGCATGGACGGTAGGTAAGCCCGGCCGAGACGGAAACCAAGCCTACAGTATAAGCCACCCACGCTTGCCAAACCCGCCCCGAAAGCCCAATCAAAGGACGAGCATGCGCTTCGCCAAATACCACGCCCTCGGCAACGACTACCTCGTCCTCGAACCCAAGGACTGCCCCGCCCTCTTTTCGCCGGAAGCCGTCCGTAAGGTCTGCCATCGCCACTTCGGACTGGGCTCGGACGGCATCCTCTACGGACCGATCGAACGCACGGACGGCACCTTCGGCCTGCGCATCCTGAATCCCGACGGCTCCGAGGCCGAGAAGTCCGGCAACGGCATCCGCATCTTCTGCCGCCACCTCCTCGAGACCAAGCGCATCCAGGAAGGCCAGGAGTTCAAGCTGCACACCCTCGGCGGCGTCGTCCGCTGCGAAGTCTTCGACGGCGGCGACCGTATCCGCGTCGAGATGGGCAAGGTCTCCTTCCGCGCGCCGGTCATCCCGCACGTCGGCGCGGACCGCGAAGTCCTCGGCGAGGAGATCACCGTCCTCGGCAAGACCTTCAGGTATTGGGCCGCGACCGTCGGCAACCCTCACTGCGTGATCCCGGTCGAAGACCTCACTCCCGACCTCGCCAAGACCTACGGCCCTCACCTCGAGACGCACTCTAATTTCCCGAACCGGACCAACGTGCAGTTCATGAAGATCCTGGACCGCAAGAACGTCCGCATCGAGATCTGGGAACGCGGGGCCGGCTACACCATGGCCTCCGGCTCCTCCTCCTCGGCATCGGCCGCCGTAGCCCGCAAAATGGGCCTGGTGGACGCGGATTTGACGGTCAATATGCCCGGCGGACAGATTATCATTGGCATCGGTGAGGATTATTCCATCGTGATGACAGGTCCGACGACCCCTGTGGGCATCTTCGAGATGCACCCTGGAGTCCCGGTCCAAGACGTCGCCGTCTAGGCGATACGTCTTCCCGCTAGGTTTTCCCTCCTTTGGCGCGTCCTTTCGGACGTCGCTTTTCACCGCACACCCTCACCATGGCGCCGCGTCAGCCGTTGCCCAACATCTCCGAAGACGATCTCATCGATCTCGCGGGCGGAGCGACCGTGCTCCTCGCCAAGGAGCTGGTAGCCAAGGGCAAGGTGAAGAAGGCCCTCTGGACCCCTCCGGTCGCGGAAGCCCTCGTCGACGACGGCACCGAATCCCGCGAAGCCCGCTGGAACCTGCGCTCGGTCACTTTCCAGCGCAACGAATGCGGCTGCGAAGTCTCGGTCGGCCGGAGGAAGCTCTGCGTGCACTCCGTCGCCGCTTACTTGGTGCTCGCGGCCAAGGAGGGCTACATCAAGCCCGAGCCACCGACGCCGGCCAGACCGGCGGCGCCGCCCGGCCGGCCGCCGACGGCGGCGGTGACCAAGGAACAGACGACGGACACGAAGAAGGAACAGTCAAAGCAAGCGGAGACGACCCCGGCAGGACCCCGGCTCAAATCCCTCACCCTTTCGGATAAACGCGGCACGCCCATCGAGGCGCGCTTCATCGTGCCGCCGAACATCGCGACCGCCGCCGCGCGCGACGAGATCATCTGCCGGCTCGAACTGCGCGTCGACGGGGTCCAGGTCGCCCCCGAGAACCTCGACCGTGGCAAGGCCTGGACCATCGAACCCGACACGGTCTTCTTCCTGGCGATCCTCGAGAACCTCTGCCACGGCAAGCTGCAGGGCATCCTCCCGCTCACCCGCCGCCACCTGCGCCAGCTCCTCGCCATCGGCAAAGGATTGACCATCTTCCGCATGGCGAATGCGCCGGAAAGCCCGCTGGCCTGGGACGGAGACCAGCTGGACAAGGTCCATGAGCATCTCGACGAACCGGTCTCGACCCCGCAGACCAACGCCGCCGGCGAGACGCCTGACGACGGCCCCGAGGAGCAGGAAGTCCGCTCGCAGGAACGCGGCCGCGAGGACCGCCCGTGGGTCGACGGGTCGATGAAGTGGCTGCGCATCCGCCTCCCGCAACAGTCCTCGGGCCCCGTGGCTGAACTGCGCGACGTGCTGCAACGCAGCGGCTTCACGCTCGAGACGACCACGCGCGAGTGGTACCTCGCCGGCACCATCCAGGTGCTCAACTTCCTCGCCCGCCATCACAAGCTGTTGATGACGGACAACGGCGCCTTCTTCACGCACAACCTCGAGCACTCCTTGCGCAACGTCGACCTCGCCAAGGCCAAATGCGACGCGTCCGAAGAGAACGACGGCTTCCGCTTCGCCATCGGCATCGACCCGGAAGGCAAGTCGCCGAAGGTCATCCAGGAGGCCTTGTCCAGCGGCCGCATGTTCTTCTACACCGACCGCGGCCCGCGCCTGATCACGCCGGAGCTGATGGAGTCGATCCGCAACGCGCAGCGACGCATCACCGGCGAGGCCAGGCGCGACGTGGACCTGGACCTGAACCTCAAGCTCGGGTTCGCCGACCTCGCCAGCGCCGATGCGATCGCCGAGGAGCTCCAGGCCGCCTTCGCCCCGCCCGAGACGTGGAGCCAGCGCTCATCCGCGATCCGCAACCTCTCGAAGCTGCAGCCCGCCCCGATCCGCGAGGAGCTCAACCAGATGCTCCGGATCTACCAGCAGGTCGGCGTCGCCTGGCTCTGGCACATCCATAACCACTCGCTCGGCGGCCTGCTCGCCGACGAGATGGGCCTCGGCAAGACCGTGCAGGCGCTGGCCTTCATGGAGGCGCTCCGGCGCCACCGCCCCGACGACGGGCCCTGCCTGGTGATCTGCCCCGCGTCCCTCGTCGAGAACTGGCGCCGCGAGGCGCGACGCTTCACCCCGGGCCTGAAGGTCCTGGCCCACCATGGCCAGAACCGCTTCACCGCGGAGGATTACCTGCGGCGCTTCGACCTCGTCATCACCTCCTACGGCACGCTCGCCCGCGACGTCGCCGCCTTCTCCGTGATCACCTGGGGCGCGGCGATCTGCGACGAAGGCCAGAACATCAAGAACCCCCGCGCCCAGGCCGCCAAGGCCGTCAAGCAGCTCATCGCGAAGGGCCGCTACATCCTCACCGGCACGCCGGTCGAGAACTCGCTCGAAGACCTCCGCTCGCTCTTCGGTTTCCTCATGCCGGGCTACCTCCCCAAGCCCGAGGAACGCGTGCAGGCCGACGAGCGCAAATGGCACGACGACCGCCTGCTCCAGATGGCCGCGCCCTACATCCTCCGCCGCTCGAAGGTGGCGGTGGCGCCGGAGCTGCCCGCGAAGATCGAGCAGGTCGTCTACTGCGACTTCGAGGACAACCAGAAGGAACTCTACGACGAGGTCCTCGAGTCCACGCGCCAGGAGATCTTCGAGATGGAGATGGGCGGCGCCACCCAGGCCCGCATCCAGATGGCCGCCTTCAACCAGCTGCTCCGCCTCCGCCAGATCTGCGCCGACCCGCGCATCCTCGACCCGAAGATGGCCGAGGCCGATTCCGCCAAGCTGCAGGCGTTCCTCGAGCTCGTCGAGGAATCCAAGGACGCCGGCCACCGCATGCTGGTCTTCTCCACCTTCGTCACGGCGCTCCAGCTGCTCAAGGAAGCCCTCGAGGACCGCGACATCCCCTACTGCTACCTCGACGGCTCCACGAAGGACCGCCAGGGCGTCTGCGACACCTTCAATTCGACGCCGTCCATCCCCGTCATGCTCATGTCCCTCAAGGCGGGCGGCACGGGACTCAACCTGACGGGGGCCGACACGGTCATCCACTTCGACCCATGGTGGAACCCCGCCGCCGAGGCCCAGGCCACGGACCGCGCCCACCGCATCGGCCAGACCCGGACCGTCACCAGCATCAAGCTGATCGCCGCCGGCACCATCGAAGAGCGCGTGATGGAGCTGCAAAAGTCCAAGTCTGAGATGTTGCGTAAGCTCCTGACCGAATCAGACTCCGCCTCGTCCGGCCTGAGCCTCGACGTGATCAAGGACCTCCTCCGCAAGGATTAACCCATGCTTTCCTCCCTCATTCGCCGCAACAAGCCCCGGAGCGAGATGTCGTTCCTGGAACACCTGGACGACCTCCGCATCTCGCTCATCCGCGTGGTCACGGTCTTCGCCGTCGGCATGGTGGCGGCGCTGGCGTTCTACCGGGAGACCCCGGCCCTGCTCAGCCTGCCGCTCGAATGGGCCAAGCACCCCGAGACCTCGCCGCTGGCCTTCGCCCTGAGCGAACCGGGCCCGGGCCTGGTCAACATGGGAGAACTGAAGGAGTTCACCTTCATGGGAGTCTGGAAGGTGCTCATGTACGCCGCCTTCGGCGTCGGCGTGGCGGTCGCTTCCCCGGTCTTCCTCTACGAGACCGCCCGTTTCGTCGGCCCCGCGCTGACCGACCGCGAGAAGCAAGGCCTCGTCCCTTTCTGCGCGGCGGCCCTCATCCTCTTCATGCTGGGAGCGGCGCTGGCCTTCTACTGGCTCAGCCCGATGTCCATCCAGATCTGGCAGCACTTCGCCGAAGGCATGAGGATGGAAGTGACGTGGCAGGCTTCCGACTACTACGCCTTCGTGGTGATGATGTGCCTGCTGACGGGCCTGACCTTCCAATTTCCCCTCGCCCTCATCGTCCTGATGTGGCTCGAGCTTGTCCGGCCCCGCACGCTCCTCAAATCCTGGCGCGGCATGCTGGTCGGCATCATGTTCCTCGTCGCCCTCATCACCCCCATCGCGGAACCGATCTCGCTCCTGGTCATGACGGGCGTGCTGTTCGGCTTCTACCTCTCCGCCGTCGCCGTCGGCACGGTGATCGTGCGTCGCAAGCGCGTCGCCCGCGGCGACAAACCCGACCCGGAGGACGATGACTCGGACGATGATGACGACGATGACGGCCGGAGCGAAGCCTACCGTCCCCGCCGTTCCCCTGACCCGGTGACGCCTTCGTCCGCCGCCTCAAGCGTGGCCGACAAACCGAAATCCACCCCGCCGCCCGTCGAGGGCGACCTGAGCTCCCTTGACTAAGACGATGACCCCTCGCCTCCTGCTCGCCCTGCTCACGCTCCCGCTGGCCGCCCAGACCGCGCCGAACAGCCTCTTCGGCACGAAGGCTTCCGACCTCCCCCCGGCCGGGCCCGTCGCGCAAGGCGTCCCGCCGGCCGCCCCCGCGGCCGGCATTAACGCCGCGCAGCCCGACACCTCGGTGGTGATCACGCCGTTCCGCCTGCTTACGCTGCCGGAACCCAAGGTGAGCCGGACCTTCCAGCTCTCCAAGCTGAACCGCATCGGCTCCTTCGAGACGACCAAGGAACTTCAGCGCCTCTACACGGCCTTCGCAGGCCAGCGCATCGTCGACGGCTCCCCGGCCGGCTCGAGCAAGGCCACGGGGTACCTGACCACGGTGAACTACGCGCTGCTCCAAGACCTGGGAGACCAACGCTTCCTCGCCAAGGCGGCCTGGCCCGCCGCCGGCCCGAACGACGCGCTCGCCGCCGGCGTCGACACGATGGCCGTGCTGCTCCTCGACAAGCCCGCCAAGGTCGGCGACACCGGGAAGCTGACGGGCATGCACGTCGGCATGGTCGCCGTCCTGCTGACGGCCGAATTCCCGCCTCTCGCCGGCCGGCGCCTGACGCTGCGTCGCGAGGCTTTCGTGGAATGCGCGACCCTCGAGGACTCCCCGGCCGGCCTGCAGCGCTTCGCCGAGGCGATCGCCGCCGGCGCCGACCTGAACGTGCTCACGCATGAACAGGCCTCATGCAAGGCCTGCGGCGGGCTCGGCTTCACGCGCGAACCACAGAAGGGACAGCTGCTCGACAAACGCGTCCCCTGCGCGGAGTGCGCGAGCACGGGCAAGGTGACCGTCGCGGTCGAGACGAAGTTCGTCCCCTGAAGCGCCGGGACGGACCTGCCAGCATCCTGCGCTTGCGCCTCGCCGGCATCCGCCGCACATTGCGGCGTGTCGTCCCCTTTGCACGCCGGCCTCGAAGCCCATTTCGCCGCGCTCGAGAAATTCCTCGCGGCGCAGGAGCTCGCCTTCGAACCAGAAGTGCGCCCGATGGTCCGCGACATCCTCGCCCACCCCGGCAAACGCCTCCGGCCCCTGCTCGCCTTCGGCTCCGGCGCCGGCGGACCCCCGCCGGCCGCCTTGGTCCGAGGCGCCGGCATCATCGAACTGGTGCACCTCGCCACGCTCGTCCATGACGACGTCCTCGACGGCGCCGACACCCGCCACGGCAGCGCCACCCCGAACCGCACCCACGGCGCGCACGCCGCCGTGCTCTTCGGCGACGCGCTGTTCGCCCACGCGCTCGTGCTCGCCGCCGACCACCCGACCCCGGAGCTCTGCCGTATCGTGGCCCGGGCTTCGCGCGAAGTCTGCTCCGGCGAGGTCTGCCAGACGTTCTCCCGCGGACAGGACGACCTGTCCTTGGACGACTACTACCGTCACATCCGCCTGAAGACGGCCGAGCTCTTCGAGGGCGCCTGCCAGGTGGGCGCCCTCATGGCCGACCGGCCGGCCGGCCATGTCGCCGCCTGCGCCCTGTTCGGACGGCACCTCGGCGTCGCCTACCAGATCTATGACGACCTGATCGACCTGCTGCAGGACGACGCCAAAGCCGGCAAGACGCTCGGCACCGACGCCGCCAGCGGCAAACTCACGCTGCCGATGCTGCTCGAAAGGGACCGCTCGGGCAAAGGCTTCCTCGTCGAACTCCGCGCCGGCGGAGACCCCCGTCGCCTGATCTCGACCGAAGCCTGGCGCGAGTCCTTCCGCCGTCTCGACGCCGAGATCGCCGCGGCGGAGCAAGCGCTCGCCCCGGCCGAGGGCTCGCCCTCGCCGTTCTTCCTGCTCCGGCTGACGGCCTTTCTCCGCGACGCCGCGGCCCGGCTGTCGCCGCGCGCATGAGGCTCTTGCTCACGACGGCCGCGGAACGCCTCGCCCTCGCGTTCGTGCTGGCGATGCTCGGAACGGCCGCGACCGCGCTGTTCGTCTGGCGTTCGCTCTGATCAGGGCAGGAACCTGCGCGCGTCGAAGCCACGGGCGGCCAGGGCGGCCCGCAAGTCCTCGACGGCGACCTTGTCGCCCGGCTTGACGCCGAAATCGCGGAACCAGCCGGCCCGCATCTCGACGGCGAAACGGGCCTGGTCGGAAAGCGAGGAAGTGGTGTCGGTGTCGCCCGCCGTCATGGTCCGCACCTCGAGGATGACGCCGTCGCGGTCGACGAACGCGATGTCGAGGTCGAGCAGCGTGTCCTTCATCCAGAAACCCATGCGCGTCTCGGCGTCATACATGAACGCCATGCCTTCGGCCTCGTCCAAACGGGCGACCCCCATGAGCCCGCGCGCTTTTTCCAGGTCGGAAGCGGCGACCCGCAGCCGCGCCAGGACGTCGCCCATGCGCACCGGAAAGCGCGTCTCGAGGCCGAGCTCACGCGTCGCCGCGGCCGGCGTCTGACGGCTGTCGCAGGCGGTCAAGGCGAGCAGGCCGGCGAAAAGGATGGTCCGGAACATGACCTGAGTGTTCCTGCGGTTGCTTCGGAGGCAAGTTTCGCTTGCGTACGAGGATGGATCGCGACCCGCAGGCCCACTGGCTCGAGACGGAGACGGCGCTGCACTACGCCCGGGCCGCCGTCCGGGTCGGACTGTGGGCTTCCGAACGCGTGCTGATCGATCGCTACCTGCCGAAGTCGGCCCGCCTCCTCGAACTTGGCTGCGGCGGCGGACGCGTGGTGCTCGGCCTGCGGCAGGCCGGCTACCATGAGGTGACGGCCACGGACTTCTCGCCGGTCATGGTCAGCCTCGCGCGCGCCGTCCTGGCCGACCACGACGAGGACTGGGAACACTGCGTCGAGCAGCAGGACGCCACGGCCCTCACCTACCCGGAGGCCTCCTTCGACCACGCGATCTTCGCCTTCAACGGCCTGATGTGCCTGCCCAGCCGCGGACATCGGCTCGCCGCGTTGCGCTCGATCCGGCGCGTGCTCCGTCCGGGCGGCATCTTCCTGTTCACGGCCTCCGACCGGGAGAAAGGAGCCAACGCCGCCTATTGGGCGAAAGAAGCCCGCGAGGCCGACATCATCCCGGGCGACCGTTGGCACGAGAGCGACACGTCGCCGGTCTTCATCCATAGCAGCACCGAGAACGAGACCCGCGAGGAGCTGTCGGAGACGGGCTTCGAGGTCCTGGAGTGCCCGCTGAGCTCCGAAGTCGCCCCGGACGGTCCGGTCGTCCGCGAGTTCGCCGGAGAGACGCGTTTCTACGTCGCACGTAAGTCTTGAGGGAACCGCACTGGGCCTCCTTTGTCGGGATGACCATGCCTTTCCTGCGTCCGATCCTCGCCGCCCTTCTGCTGCCCGGCGCCGTCTTCGCCCTCGACGTGCACGTCAGCCCGCGCGGCGACGACCAAGCCGCCGGCACGCCTGACGCGCCGCTGGCCTCCCTCGAAGGCGCGCGACGCGCGATCCGCAAGCTGCCCCGCCCGCTCGCCGGACCGGTCCGGGTGATCTTCGCCGAAGGCACCTACCGGCTCACCACGGCCGTCGCGTTCGAAGGCGCCGACTCCGGCGAAGCGGGACGGGCGATTTCCTACGAGGCCGCCGCAGGCGCCAAGGTCGTGATCTCCGGCGGGCGCGAGCTTCCGCCGTTCACGGCCGGCAAGGACGGCCGTTGGAACCTGGACACGCCGCCGGTGACAGGGCGCACGGAACAACTCTGGATCGGCGACCGACGAGCCACCCGGGCCCGGGCATCGCGCCCCGGCACGCGTTTCCTCCGCAGCCTCGAAAGCGAGCAGCGCCTGCCGGCCGACGCGGCGGAACCTGGCTTCACCGAACTGACCCTGCGCGTCCTGTCGGAAGAGCTCACGGCGTTCGGCGAAGCAAGCGCCGCCGAGACGAAGGACGCGGTGGTCACCTTCTACCACAAGTGGGACACGACGCGCAGCCGCGTGGAGTCCGCCGATCCGGCCGCGGGCGTGCTGAAAGTCCGCGGACCCGCCCAGAAGGCCAACACGGGCTTCGACCATCTCACCGGCATGGTCATCGAGAACCTGCCGGGCCTGCTGGACGAACCCGGCGAATGGTTCCTGGACCGGGACGGTCGCCTGACCTACCTGCCACGTCCTGGCGAAGACATCGCGTCCCTCCGCGGCGTCATCCCGGTCGCGGAGACGCTGCTGACCTTCGCCGGCACCGCCGAGGCCCCGGTCCGTCACCTCGCGTTCCGCGGCCTGCGTTTCCGCCATGCCAAGGGCGTGCCCTCGCTCGCCACCGCGGCGCCGAACCAAGCCGCGGTGCGGACGGTCGACGGCGCGATCGTCCTCGAGCACGCCCGTTCCGTCGGGTTCTTCGGATGCGAACTGGCCCACGTCGGCGGCTACGGTTTCTCCCTGCGCCAAGGGTGCCGCGAGGTGGTCGTCGAGAAGTGCCTCGTTACCGACTTGGGCGCCGGCGGCGTGAAGATCGGCTCCCTCCGCGACGAGCCCAAGCCCGCGGACCACGTCAGCCATAACCGGATCCATAACAACATCATCCGGGACGGCGGCCTGCTCTTCCCCTGCGCGGTCGGCGTCTGGGTCGGCTCGTCCTCCGACAACGAGGTGACTCATAACGAAATCTCGGACTTCTTCTACACCGCGATCTCCGTCGGCTGGCGCTGGGGCTACGCGCCCAGCGCGGCCAAGCGCAACAAGATCGCATGGAACCACCTGCACCACCTGGGCAAAGGCCTCCTCAGCGACATGGGCGGCGTCTACACGCTGGGGCCGTCCGAAGGCACCTCCGTCAGCCACAACCTCATCCATGACGTGACTTGCTTCACCTACGGCGGCTGGGGTCTCTACACCGACGAAGGGAGCACCGGGATCACGATGGAGGGCAACGTGGTGCACGACACCACCGACGGAGGCTTCCACCAGCACTACGGCAAGGACAACGTCATCCGGAACAACGTCTTCGCCTTCTCCGAGGAATATCAGGTCAAACGCAGCCGCGCCGAGGAACACCTCTCCTTCACTTTCGAGAAGAACATCGTCGTCTTCGACCGCGGCGCGCTGCTCGGCAGCAACTGGACCGGCACGACCGCGCATTTCCTGAACAAGGACAACGTCTACTGGGATTACTCCGGCCGGCCGGTGACCTTCACCGACCAGAAGCTCACGCTGGGCGACTGGCAGAAGAAAGGCCAGGACCTCGGCTCCGTCGTCGCCGACCCGCTCTTCGTCGACGCGACCAAGCGTGACTTCCGCCTGCGCCCCGGCTCGCCCGCGCTGGCGATGGGCATCAAGTCCATCGACGTCACCGCGATGGGCGTGCTGCGTGATGATCCGGCATGGCGCACGTTGGCGGCGACCTTCGACCGCGGCCCGACGCCACCCCGGCCGGCCAGGCCGGACGCACCGGCCCTTGGCCTGCGTCACGACTTCGAAGGAAAGATCGGCGACCCGCAGCGGCCCTTCCCGCACGCTATGCCCGCGCTGACGGTGCTGCGCTCCGCCCCGGGCAAGCCGCGCGTCAGCCTTGGCGACGCGCTCCGGCTTAGCCCGGCCAAGGCCGCCGAAGGCAAGCAATCCCTGCTCTTCCAAGACGCGCCCGGCCTGCCGGCCCATTATTATCCGATGCTGTCCTTCGATCCGCACCATCGGACGGGCACGTCTACCGTGAGCTTCGCGCTCTTCCTCGAGCCTAAGGCGGTCTTCATCCACGAATGGCGCACCAAGGGGCACCCCTATCGCACGGGACCGGTGCTGCATATTCAGAACGGACGGCTGACCGGCGTGAAGGGCCTCGATTTCCCCGTGCCCGCCCGGAAGTGGCTCCGCTTGGAGCTCTCCGCCGTGATCGGCGACGCGGTCACGGGCCGCTGGAACCTCAAGGTCACGCCGGAAGGCG
>SYID01000078.1 GCA_005798925.1 Verrucomicrobiota bacterium | reverse complement strand
GTAACCGCGCTTGGCGGCTTCCATCACGTAGCCGCCGCCCCAGAGGTAGTGGAAGGCGTTGTCGACCGAGACCGTGCCCACGCCGTATTTGTCGGCGAGCTCGATGCAGCGGTCGATGGCGTCGACCGCGACGGCCTGGCCCAGCTTCTGGTGTGCGTCCCAGACTTCGGCGGCCGCGAAGCGCGAGGTCTTCTTCGTCACGGTGGCGTTGGGCGTGCAGCCCGGGACCTTGGCGCCGGAGCCGAAGAGTTCGTCGAGGTGGAGGGCCTTCAGCGCGTTGTGCGTGCGGATGCCGTGGTGTGTGGCCATGCTGGCCATCTGGGCGGCCTGGGCCGCTTCCTTGGCGCCGAAGCCGCGCTTGACGTAGGCGGCGGTGACGAGCGCCTCGTGGGCGGCGCGGGGGACGACGTGGAAGACTTCGCTCATGGGTAAGGTGGGGGGACGGGTTCAGACGACCTTCTTCACCGGGACTTCGGGGTTGATCTGGGCGAGGGGCTTCTCGCCGTGCATCGCGCGGATGAGGTTCGTGACGGCGGCGACGGCCTGTCGTTGGACGCTCTCGGCGGTGCGGGAGCCGATGTGCGGCGTGACGACGCAGTTCGGGAGCTTGGTGAGCGGGTGGTCGGCGCGCGGCGGCTCTTCGTCGAGCACGTCGGTGCCGTAGCCGCCGACCTGGCCGGATTTCAGCGCGGCCGCGATGTCGTCGGTGTGGACGATCTCGCCGCGGGCGCAGTTGAGGATGAGCACGCCCTTCTTCATCTTCGCGATGTTCTCGGCGCGGATCAGGTCGCGCGTCTCGGGCGTCAGGTTGGTGTGCAGCGAGAGGTAGTCGGAGACGGCGAAGACCTCGTCCATCGTGGCGGCGCGCTTCACGTCGTATTGGGCGGCGAACTTGTCGTCCCAATAGAGGTCGAAGCCGACGACCTTCATGCCGAAGGCGCGGGCGCGGATGGCGACTTCCTTGCCGATGCGGCCCATGCCGATGAGGCCGATCGTCTTGTCGAGCAGTTCGTGGCCCGTCTTGCGCTTCCAGCCGCCGGAGCGGGTGGAGTCGGTGTGGAAATAGAAGTTCTTCTCCAGGGCGAGCAGGAGCAGGAAGGTGTGCTCGGCGACCGTGGTGTGGTTGACCCCGGGGGTGAAGAGGAGAGGGATGCCCTTCGCGGTGAGGGTCTTCACGTCGATCTTATCGACGCCGATGCCGTATTTCGAGACGACCTTGAGGCGGGGGAGGGCCTTCTCGATGACGGCCGCGGTGATCATGTCATCGCCGCAGATATAGCCGTCGAACTGCCCCATCAGCGCGAGGGTATCGGCCTCGTTGAGGGGTCCGCGCGCGGTCACCACTTCCCAGCCCGTTTCGGCGAGCATCTTATGGTGTTCTCCCGGGGTGTCTTGGAAGGAGGTGGTCGTGAGGAGGATGCGCGGCTTCGACATGGGTGTATTCGTATCGATTAGTGGCTTTGCGGCGGGTTTCCGTCAACAGGACTTCTGGGGTGGACTTACCTCAAAAACGGCGTTTGGTAGGCCCACCCCGAATTTATGTCGAACCCTGCCTCAAACTCCGGAGCCCCCTCGCACCGATGGGTCATTCTGGCCCTGCTGTTCTTCGCGACGACCATCAATTATATCGACCGGCAGATTCTCGCGCTGCTGAAGCCGATGCTCGATGCGGAGCTTGGCTGGACCAACGAGCAGTATGGTTATGTCAATTCCGCCTTCCAAGCCGCCTATGCCTTCGGCTTGGTCGGCTTCGGTTGGTTCATCGACCGTTTCGGCGTGAAAGTCGGCTACGCGGTCTCGATCTTCGCTTGGTCGGCCGCCGCGGCCGCCCACGCCATGGTCGGCTCGGTCTCCGGCTTCCGTTGGGCGCGCGTCGCCCTCGGCGTCGGCGAGGGTGGCAACTTCCCGGCGGCGATCAAGACCGTCGCCCAGTGGTTCCCTCGGTCTGAAAGAGCTTTCGCCAACGCGTTGTTCAATTCCGGCACGAACATCGGAGCGCTGATCGCCCCGGCGGTCATCCCGCTGATGGCTTTGAACTACGGCTGGCGTTCCACCTTCGTCGTCGCCGGCCTGCTCGGCATCGTCTGGATCTTCTTCTGGATCCCCCTCTTCAAGGAAGCCCCCAAGCTCGACGACGAGGAGATCACCTCGAACCGCAAGGTCCCCTGGCTGAGCCTGCTCGGCAAGCGTCAGGCTTGGGCCTACATGGTGGCCAAGTTCCTCACCGATCCGGTCTGGTGGTTCTACCTGATCTGGCTGCCGGATTACTTCAAGCGCGAGCAGCACCTCGACCTCAAGGCCTCGGCTCTGCCGCTCGTCGTCCTCTACGGCATCGTCACGGTCCTCAGCATCTTCGCCGGCTGGCTCGTGAAGCGCCTCGCGGAAAGCGGCCACGACATCGTCAAGGTACGCAAGGTCTCGATGCTCATCTTCGCCCTCTGCTCCTTGCCCATCTTCTTCGTCCGCGGCCTCGGCATGTGGGAAGCGGTGCTGCTCATCGCCTTCGCCGCCTCGGCCCACCAGGCTTGGTCCGCCAGCCTCTACGCGACGATCTCCGACACCTTCCCGAAGGAAGCCGTGGCTTCCGTCTCCGGTCTCGGCGGCTTCGTCGGTTCCATCGGCGGCATGATCTTCCCGGTCGTCGCCGGCCGCATCCTCGACAGCAACGTCAACGGTTACGCGGTGCTCTTCGGTTTCTGCGCCTTCGCCTACGTGGTGGCCTTCGCCATCCACCACATCCTTGTGCCGAAGCTCGAGATGGCCAAGGTCTGAGCCTCGCCGGCGCGGCGAATGAAAAGGGCCCCGTGACGGGGCCCTTCTTATTGGCGTGGCGCGCGGCGATCAGCCGGCGACGACGATGTTCACCAGCTTGCCCGGGACGACGATCTCCTTCACGACGGGTTTGCCGTCGGTGAACTTCAGCACGTCGGCGTCGGCCTTGGCGAGCGCGAGCAGGGCTTCCTTGGAGATGTCCTTGGCGACCTTGGCGGTGGCGCGGACCTTGCCGTTGACCTGGAAGATGACCTCGACGGTGGTTTCGATGAGCTTGGACACGTCGAGCTTGGGCCAGCCGGCCGCGGTGATGCTTTCCTGGTGGCCGAGCCGCTGCCAGATCTCCTCGCACACGTGCGGGGCGAACGGGGCGGCGAGGCGCACGAAGTCCTCGACGGTCGCGCGGCGCAGGGCCGGCGACTTCTCGGCGACGTTCATGAGGATCATCATCTGCGAGATGGCGGTGTTGAACTGCAGGGTCTCGATGTCCTTCTCGACCTTCTGGATGGTGCGATGGAGCTCGCGGACGAGTTCCTCGGACTCGGTGCCGTCGGCGCCGAGCCTGGCGGAAGCCGCGCCGGTGTTCTCGTCGATCGCCAGGCGCCAGAGGCGCTTCAGGAAGCGGGTGATGCCGATGATGCCGTCGGAGTTCCAAGGCTTGGAGGCCTCGAGCGGTCCGAGGAACATCAGGTACATGCGCAGGGCGTCGGCGCCGTGGTCCTTGACGATGGCGTCGGGGTTCACGACGTTGCCGCGGCTCTTGGACATCTTCTCGCCGTCCTCGCCCATGATGAGGCCCTGGTGGAAGAGCTTCTTGAACGGTTCGGCGGTCGGCAGGACGCCGATCTCGTGGAGGAAGCGATGCCAGAAGCGGGCATACAGGAGGTGGAGCACGGCGTGCTCGGCCCCGCCGATGTAGAAGTCGGGGCAGCCCCAGTATTCCAGGTCCGCCTTCGAGGCGATGGCCTCGGCGTTCTTGGGGTCGATGTAGCGGAGGTAATACCAGCAGGAGCCGGCCCACTGCGGCATGGTGTTGGTCTCGCGCGAGGCCTTGATCCAGAGCGGACCGGGCTGCGGCTTGGACCGGGAGACGGTGGCGCCGGTGGCGACGTCATACCACACTTCGGTCCATTCGGGCTCCTTCGAGAGCGGTGAATCGCCGGTCGGGGAGGGCTGGTAGGATTTGACCTGCGGCAAGGTGAGCGGGAGCTGTTTGGAGGTCAGCGGCACGGCGCAGACTTCGACGCCGTCGAGCTGGCAGGTGACGGGCTCCTTCGGGAGGAACTCGCGCACTTCGGAGTCGGCCGGGATCTTGGCGTAGTCCTCGCGGGAGACCCAGAGCAGGGGGAAGGGCTCGCCCCAGTAGCGCTGACGCGAGAAGAGCCAGTCGCGCAGCTTGAAGTTCACGGCCAGCTTGCCCTGGCCCTTGGCGGCGAGGTCGGCGGTGATCTTCTTCTTGGTCTCGGTCGCGGAGAGGCCGTCGAACGGCCCGGAGTTCACCATCGGGCCGTCTTCGGTCCAGGGCTGCACGTTGACATCGACCGCCTCTTCGGAGCCGACGACCTGGATGATCGGGAGCTTGAATTCCTTGGCGAATTCCCAGTCGCGTTCGTCGTGCGCCGGGACGGCCATGATCGCGCCGGTGCCGTAGGTGATCAGGACGTAGTCGGCGGTCCAGACGGGGATCTTGGCGCCGTTGACGGGATTGATGGCGTAGGCGCCGGTGAACACCCCGGTCTTCTTCTTGTCGGCGAGGTCGGTGCGCTCGAGGTCGGTCTTGTTGCGGACCGCGGCGACATAGGCCTCGACGACGTTCTTCTGGTCGGCCGTGGTGAGCTTGCCGATGAGCGGGTGCTCGGGTGCGATGACCATGTAGGTCGCGCCGTAAAGGGTGTCCGGACGCGTCG
>SYID01000077.1 GCA_005798925.1 Verrucomicrobiota bacterium | reverse complement strand
GGATGCTGGCGCCGATCTTGGTGAAGCGCTTGGGGTCCTTGAGGAAATCGACGATCTCCTTCACCTCATCCTTGGCCTCGTCGCAGCCGGCGACGTCCTTGAAGGTCGTGGATTCCTTCTCGTTGGCGTTGAGGCGGGCGCGGGACTTGGCGAACTGCATCGCCCCGCGGTTGGCGTTCTTCAGGAAGCGGTACATCATGAACAGCACCACGCCCGAGACCAGGAGCGTGGGCAGCACGTTGTACAGGAACATGGTCCACCCGGTCTGAGCCGGGACGTCCTTGAAGGCGTCGCGCGGCACCGAGGCGCGGAGGAGCTCGAACTCCTTCTCGGTGAGGCGGCCATCCGCCGTGAAACGGGCTTTTTCGCCGGCTTCGGCGCCCGTCACCGCCAGCTCGCCGGAGATGCGCACCCAGTTCTCGGAACCGGAGGTCGGGTTGGGCTGGAGGGTGAGGTTCTTGATCTTCTTCTCCTGAGCGTAGGAGAGGACCTGCGAGACATTGAGGGTCTGGACGGCGGCGCGGGAGTCGGCGCCGGGGAGGTTGAACAGGGCGATGATCGCCACCATGAGCAGCACCCAGACGAGCACCGGCTTGGCGTTCAGGCGGGGGCCGTTTCGGTTGTCATTCGGCTGGTCGTTTTGACTCATGGGCGGAAGTTTTATCCTAGGCAGGGACCATCCCAAGTCAACCGGAGAGCCCCCTTCGCGGGGCCCGTCAGGCGCGCGGATTCGGCCGGCGGCAAGCCCGGCACCCAGAGGATCGCGGCGCCGGCCAGCACGACCGGGAGGGCCTCCCTCGTTTCCGCGGGGATTTTACGGTTGATGAGCAGATCCGAAAGCTTGCCCGGTCCGGGCGCGCCCAGCGGCTGATAGCGGTCTCCTTCCTTCCGGCCGCGCCACGACAACGGTCCCGCCGGGGCGCGGAGATAGGTCTCGCGGGCGGGCGAGACATCGCCGCGGGACAAGGCCTTCCACGTCGCTTCGTCGACGTCGACGACTTCGGCGCGCAGGCCGCATTCTTGGTCGGAGACGCCCAAAGGCAACGGACGTTCGCGCGGACCGAGCGGCGGCAGGGGCTCGTCGGCCAGGATCAGCCGGCCGGCCTGCACGCGCACGAGCCGGGCGCGCACGACGGAGCGGGCGTCGCCCCCGACGCGGATCGCCTCCGCCAAGGGGCGCAAGGCATCGGGGCCGGGCTCGCCGACGCCATGAAGGTGCAGGAATCCGCGGAGGCACTCCTGGATCAGCGCCGAAGGCTTGCCCTTGAGCGGTCCGACGGGCAGGCGGCCGACGGCGTCGACGACGCAGCCGAGTTCCGTCGCCCATTCCGCCAAGGCGGCCTGCGCCTCCCCGGCGATGCGGGCGGAACGCGCGAAGCCCGCGGCATAAGATTCGCCCAGGGCCTCGACGCCGCCGGCGGCGAGCCAGGCGCGCACTCGGTTACGCGCGGCGACCGGCAGGGCGTTCGTCGCGTCCTCCCGCCAGGGGATGCCGGCCGCGCGCAGGCCGGCGAGGACGGCCGGCTTGTCGAGGCCGGCCTGGATCAGGGGCCGCCAACGACGGTGCCCGTCGCGGAAAGGCTGGAGGACGCGCGGCGCCGCGAGGCCGGCGAGACCCGCGCCGCGGGCGAGCCGGAGCAGGACGTTCTCGACGACGTCATCGAGGTGGTGGGCGGTGCAGAGCAGGAAACAGCCGAGCCGCGCGCGCTGCGTCGCGAAGAAACCGTCGCGCGCGGCGCGCAGCTCCGCTTCCGCCGCGACCCCCTGCCCTTCCCTGGCGCCGGCCGCGCACGGGACGCCCAGGGCTTCGGACAAAGCCATGACGAAGCGCGCGTCCTCAGCCGAAGCTTCGCCGCGCACGCGATGATCGAAGTGCAGGACGCGTAGCCGAGGCCGCAAGGCCTCATCCGCCCAGAGCGCGCAGAGCAGGTAGACGGAATCCGCCCCGCCGGAGACGGCGACGGCGACCGGTCCCTCCGACGAGGGCGCCGACGGCAGCCGCGGCAGCCGTTCGGCGGCCGCGCGCAAGGCGTCAGGGGTGGGCAGGCTCATCGGCACGCGGTCAGACTACGTCGCGCCGGCTCCCTGCCAATCCAAAGCGGGTCTCAGAAGGACAACGTGTCCTTGCCGTACCAGCGGCGGAGCGCCGCGGGCACGCGCACGGTGCCGTCGGCCTGGAGGTTGTTCTCCAGGATGGCGGCGAGGACGCGCGGCAGGCCGAGGCCGGAGCCGTTGAGGGTGTGGACGAACTCGGGCTTTCCGTCCTTCGGGCGGAAGCGTATCCCCGCGCGCCGGGCCTGGAAGTCCGTGAAATTGGAGCAGCTCGAGACTTCGAGCCAGCGCTTCTGGCCGCCGGCCCAGACCTCGAGGTCATACTGCTTGCTGTGCGAGAAACCGATGTCGCCGGCGCAGATCATCAGCACGCGGTAGGGGAGGTCGAGCTTCTGGAGCAGGCGCTCGGCGTCGCCGCGCAGCAGCTCGAGCTCCTCGAAGGACTTGTCCGGATGCGTCCACTTCACGAGCTCGACCTTGTCGAACTGGTGCAGGCGGTTCAAGCCGCGCACGTGCGCGCCCCAGCTGCCGGCCTCGCGGCGGAAGCACGGCGTGTAGCCGACGCGCTTCACGGGCAGCGCGGCCTCGTCGAGGATCTCGTCCCGGAAGAAGTTCGTGACCGGCACCTCGGCGGTGGGGATCAGATAGAAGTCGTCGGTCTGCGCGTGGTACATCTGCCCCTCCTTGTCGGGCAGCTGGCCGGTGGCGGTGGCCGAGGCGGCGTTGACGAGCAGCGGCGCGTGG
Organism: Verrucomicrobiota bacterium; assembly: GCA_005798925.1. Lineage (GTDB taxonomy): Bacteria > Verrucomicrobiota > Verrucomicrobiia > Opitutales > UBA953 > UBA953. The sequence goes on along the minus strand of SYID01000077.1, from coordinate 1,855 downwards.
ACCTCGGTGTAGCCGTTGGCGCCGGCTTCCTCGAGGAAGTATTGGATCAGCGCGCGGACGAGGCGGGCCATGTCGCCCACGTAGAACGGGAAGCCCGCGCCGGTGACCTTGACGCCGCGCTCGAAGTCGATCGCCTTGCCGAACCAGGCGATGTCCCAGTGCGGCTTGGCCGCCGGGGAGATGAGCTTCGCATGGTCACCCCACTCGAGGATCACCTTGTTGTCGGCCTCGGTGCGGCCTTCGGGCACGGAGTCGTGCGGGATGTTCGGGACGGAAAGCGCGACGGCCTTCATCTGCTCCTCGGCTTCGGTGACCTTCTTCTCGAGTTCCTTCACCTTGGCGGAGGCGGCCTTCATCTCGGCGACCTTGGCTTGGAATTCCGGCGAGCCCTTGGGCATCGCGGCCATCTCTTTGTTCGCGGCGTTCTGCGCGGAGCGGGCGACCTCGAACTCGGCCACCGCATGGCGGCGGGCCTCGTCGGCGGCCAGGACGGCGTCGAGGTCGACCTGGAACTTCTTCCGGGCGACGCCCTTGCGGACGAGGTCGATGTTTTCGCGAAGGAACTTGGGATCCAGCATGGGCCGACTTTGCCCAATTCCCCCGCCCGAGGGCAACGGGGAATTAGACAATCATACAAACAGTCAGACGGACTATTCACTTGGGCAGAAAGGCGACGTCATGAAGGCGATCTGCCGACCCATCGCCATACGGGACTCTAAAACTGGCCACCTTGCGGGGCCCCTTGGCGCTATTTGAGTCAGGCCCCAACACATATAGATTACAACCATCCACGTAGAAAACCCTTCCTTTGGCGTCCAGATCGAAGCCGTAGGCACAGCCTCGCCAACCCTCCATGGCACCTTCAAAAATTGGTTTTAATTTGTTGTCGTGAAATATATAAAAAAGCGCGATCTTTGGCCGGTCGTGAGGAAACGTTTCGTAGTTTCCGATGGAGACGCGCATGACGCCCGATGAATCGATATTGAATTGTCCCCACCCAAAATTACGAGGAAACACCTCACCCTTCTGGTCCCTAACGCGATTAGGAATGCGGACAACGGGCTGGGCATTGCCTTCAACGATTTTGAATATGGTCAGCCCAACATACCGATCACGATCTGTTACTGAGGAGAACAACAGGCTGCCGTTGCTATCAACAAACACATCCCTGACATATTCCCCCAAATTAGGCGGCAGTTTATAAACCAACTTGGTGCTACCATTTTCGACCTTACAAATCTCATTATGATTTATTGGGTTAGCGAAGTAGATGCTTCCGTCTTTAGCAGCGCAAATAGCGCCAATGGTTGAACGTTTGTGAGGTTCTTCCTGGGCGACAGTAAAACAGACCTTCAGTTTTCCATCTCGTAACTCGTAGATGTTACGATCTCTGGTGCAAAATATCAACGGCGGAAGGCCTGGCTCGGCCCAATCCAATTCCACCGCCTCGCTAACCTGAAACTGGAAGAATGCGAATGCGACGAGGAGAGGCTTTATGAATCTCATGAAACATATGTTTCTCCATCGGCATAAGTTTTAAAACCTTTTCCCATAGGTGATAATCCTCACCACCGGGCGAAGAAGAATACCGCCCGAGGGCAACGGGGAATTATCGGCCGCGCTGGATTCGTCCGGCCAGGAAACGGCTCACCCACAACACCGTCTCGCGCTCGGCCCCGGTGCCGCCGAGCTTCAACGTCTTGCCCCCCTCGGTCGCGACCTCGACCTGATAGGTCGTGGAGTAGGAATTGCGTCCTCGCCGGGAGGCTTCGGTGAGCCGGCAGGAAAGCACGTCATCCCAGGCGGCGGACTGGGTGCGGTAGAAGCCGAGGGCGCCGGTACGGATCGAGAACTT
>SYID01000076.1 GCA_005798925.1 Verrucomicrobiota bacterium | reverse complement strand
CGACCACGCTGCTGCGCAACCTGAACCGCATGAACGACCTCGTCGACGGCATCCGGCACGAGGGCGACATCACCATCAACGGCCGTTCCATCTACGACCCGGGCCTGGAGGTCATCTCCCTCCGCCGCCGCGTCGGCATGGTCTTCCAGAAGTCCAATCCTTTCCCGAAGTCCATCTTCGAGAACGTCGTCTACGCCCTGCGCGTGGTCGGGGTGCGCGACCGCGCCGTGCTCGAGGAGGCCTGCGAGACCTCGCTGCGCAAGGCCGCGCTCTGGGACGAGGTGAAGGACCGTCTCGACGACAGCGCCCTCGGACTCTCGGGCGGCCAGATGCAGCGTCTCTGCATCGCCCGGGCGATCGCCAACCGCCCGGAGATCCTGCTCATGGACGAGCCTTGCTCGGCCCTCGATCCGATCGCCACCGGCAAGATCGAGGAGCTCATCCACGAACTCAAGGAGCAGTTCACCATCGTCATCGTCACGCACTCGATGCAGCAGGCCGCCCGCGTCTCCGACCGCACCGCCTTCTTCTACCTTGGCAAGCAGGTGGAATACGACACCACCGAGAAGATCTTCATGAACCCGACGCAGGCCCAGACCGAGGCCTACATCTCGGGCCGTTTCGGCTGATTTCCAAACCAACACGACCATGCAACGCTTCTTCCACGACGAACTCCGCCAGCTCCGGGACGACCTGATCCTGATGGGCGAGCGTTCGCTCGACATGACCCGCCTCGTGCTCCGCGCCGTCGAGGCCGGCGACGACTCCCTGGCGCTCCAGGTGCGCGGCATGGACGACCGCGTCGACGAGCTCGAGAAGCGCGTCGACCGCGAGATCATGCGCTACCTGACGCTCTTCGGCCCGATGGGCAGCGACGTCCGCCTGCTCCTCGCCGCCCGCGACATCGGCCATGACCTCGAGCGCATCGCCGACGAGGCCTCGGTCATCGCCAAGCGCGCCATGGTCATCTCCGAGCGCGGCCCGCTCAAGGACCTCCTCCACGTCCCGGCCGAAGGCATCATCGCCTGCGAAATCCTGCGCCTGGCCATCGACAGTTTCATCGAGGGCGACATCGAGAAGGCCCGTCTGGTGCTGCGGCGTGACGCTGAGATCGACGCCCTTAATCGTAAGAACTACGAGGAGCTCTTCGGTAAGGCCGGCGACGCCGCCAAGGTGTCCGCCTCCCACGTCGAGCTGATCTTCATCTCCAAGGCCCTGGAGCGCATCGGCGACCACTCGAAGAACATCGCCGAGCAGGTGATCTTCCTGCTCTCCGGCGAGGACGTCCGTCACGCCCGCTGAGCCGGCCGCGGGAAAAGTCCCCCTTGTCGGAGGGCTTTCCTGTGGTATGATGCCGGGATGGAAGTCGCCCGCCGTCTCGGAGTCTTGGTCCTCGAATGGGGTTCCCTCGCCCTGGGGGTCTTCCTGGCCAAGTATTTCGGCTTCCTGAACTACGGAGACCCCGTGACCTTGGCCGTCGTCGCGGTGGTCCTCGGCCTGTTCAACTCTTTTCTCCGTCCGTTCCTCCTGGCGGTCTTCATGATCGTCTCGATTCCGATCCTGATCCTGACCCTCGGCTTGGGTGCCTATCTGGTGCTCTTCGTGACCAACGGGGCGATCCTCGCCCTGACCGACAGCCTCATCAAGGATTTCCATCTGAACAACTGGGCCATGGCGACCCTCACGATCTCCATCACTTCCTGGATGATCTCTTCTTCCGTCGGCATCGACCAGCTGAAGCCGCTGCGACGGGCCAACGAAGCCAAGGCCAACGCCCGGAAGACCAAGGACGACGCCATCGACATCTGAGAGGCGAGCGAGGCTCGCCAGGGGTAGGGATCGGGGCAGGGGTAGGGGTAGTTTTGAAGCGTCTCGGCAGGTCTCCGACTCTGTCGCTTGCGGTTTTAGGTTTGTCCTACCCCAACCCCTATCCCTACCCCTCATCGGTCAGTCTTGCCAATCCGCCGGGAGTCCTTTGCGTGGGGGCTCCACGCCATGTCGAATCCCGCTCTGTCCTCCTGGGCCCGCAACGTCGCCCCGTCCCCGACCCTCGCCGTCGACGCCAAGGCGAAGGCCCTCGCCGCCGCCGGCAAGGACGTCGTCGGCTTCGGCGTCGGTGAGCCCGATTTCGACACCCCGCAGTTCGTGAAGGACGCCTGCGCCAAGGCGCTGGCCGAAGGTAAGACCAAGTATGCCCCGACGCCGGGCATCCCCGCCCTCCGCAAGGCCATCGCCGAGGATTACACCCGTCGCGGCTTCACCGGCATCGCCGACGCCAACGTCGTCGTCTCCCCGGGCGGCAAGATGTCGTGCTACCTCGCCATCCTCGCCACCATCAGCGCCGGCGACGACGTCATCATCCCGGCCCCGTATTGGGTCAGTTATCCTGAGATGGTGAAGCTCGCCGGTGGCAAGCCCGTCGTCGTCAACGCCGAGGATGTCACCGGCTTCAAGATCACCCCGGCCCAGCTGTCCGCCGCGCTGACCCCGAAGACGCGCATGGTCATCATCAACAGCCCGTCCAACCCGACCGGCGCCGTCTACACCCGCGCCGAGCTCGAAGCCCTCGTGGCCATCTGCGTGAAGGCCAACGTCTGGATCATGTCCGACGAGATCTACGAGAACCTCGTCTATGACGGCCAGACCACCTGCAGCCCGGCGACCTTCTCGCCCGAGGCCGCCCGCCTGACCATCACCGTCTCCGGCTACGCCAAGAGCTACTCCATGACCGGCTGGCGCCTCGGCACCCTCGTCGCCTCCGACAAGGCCCTGGCCGCCGCCGTGGCCGACCTGCAGAGCCAGATCTCGTCCAACGCCACCACCTTCGCGCAGTTCGGCGCCCTCGCCGTGCACCAGCACCCCGACAAGGCCAAGGCCTCCCTCGCCGAGATGGGCGCCGTCTTCGACAAGCGCCGCCTCAACCTCCTCGCCGGCCTCAACGCCATCCCCGGTCTGACCTGCTACCGCTCGCAGGGCGCCTTCTACCTCTTCCCGAACATCAAGTCGTTCGGCCTGACCTCCGCCCAGTTCGCCGACCGCCTGCTCGAAGAAGAGCTCATGGCCGTCGTCCCGGGTTCCGCGTTCGGCTCCGAAGGCTACATCCGCCTCAGCTACGCGACCTCCGACCAGGTCATCGCCCAGGGCCTCGAGCGCCTCGCCCGTTTCTG
>SYID01000075.1 GCA_005798925.1 Verrucomicrobiota bacterium | reverse complement strand
TGGTCGCCGCCGGCGTCTACTTCATGGCCCGCGTGAGCTTCCTGCTCGCGCCGGAAGTCCTGGACTTCATCGCGATCTCCGGCGCCGGCATGGCCGCGCTCGCGGGCCTCTGCGCCCTCGCCCAGACGGACATCAAGAAGTCCCTGGCCTACTCCACCCTCGCGCACCTCGGCATCATGGGCTGCGCCCTCGGCCTCGGCCATCCGGAGCTCGCGCTCATGCACATGGCCATGCACGCGTTCTTCAAAGCCACGCTGTTCCTCGGCGCCGGCTCCGTCATCCACGGCTGCCACCACGAGCAGGACATGCTCAAGATGGGCGGCCTGCTGCGGAAGATGCCGCTCACCGCCGCGACCTTCGTCGCCGCGACGCTTTCGAACTGCGCCGTGCCCTTCCTCGCGGGCTGGTATTCCAAGGACGCCATCATCGAGGCCGCCTGGCATGGCGGACACTTCGCGATCTTCGCGTTCCTGTCGCTCGCCGCGCTCGCGACCTGCCTCTACAGCGGACGCATGCTCCAGCTCGTCTTCCTCGGCGAAGCCAACTCCGAAGAAGCCGCCCACGCGCACGAGTCGCCGTGGACGATGACCCTGCCGCTCGTCGTGCTCGGGCTCGTCTACTCCGTCGCCGGCGGTTTCCTCGCCTCGGCCCTGCTGCCCGCCGGTTCGCTGCAGCCGATCAAGCCCGCCCTCGACGCGATCGCCTTCCACCTCACCGCGCCTTCGACCATCGTCGGGCTCGTCTCGCTCGTCATCGGCCTCCTCGGCGCCCTGAAGTTCTACGGCTCCGTCCGTGGCGCCGACGCGCTCCGGGCCGTCTCGCCGCGGACCTATCACCTCCTCGAGCATCGCTGGATGGACGGCCTGTACCGCTGGTACGTCGACGCCGTGCAGCGCCGCGCGGCCGAATTCGTCGCCTTCCTCGACCTCCTGCTCGTCAACGGCGTCGCCGTGCGCTGGCTCGGCGGCGGGATCCCCGCCGTCCTGGGCTTCCTCACCGGGCGGACCTTCCACCGCGGCCAGACGCGCGCCTACGCGCTCTGGATCACGGCCGGCACCCTCTTCCTGGCCTGGCTCCTCATCGCCCGCTGAACCCATGGACACCTTCCCCGCCACGCTCCTCGCGCTCACCGTCACGACGCCGCTCATCGTCGGCCTGGTGCTGCTCGCCGGACGCCACCTGCCCCGCGGTTTCGCGTCGGGGTTCGCCTTCGCCGGTTTCGCCCTGCCCGCCTTGTTCGCGCCCTGGCTGCTGGTCCTCTGGGCCGACCCGGCCACGGCGCCGGAGCAGTTCCGCTCCGTCGGCTTCTGGGGCTTCGGCTTCGGGCTCAACGGCCTGTCCGCGCCGTTGCTCGCCATGACCGCGCTCGTCGGCTTCGCCGCGGGCGTCAAGGCGCTCGGCCAGGAGGTCGAAGGCCGCAACACCTACCTCGGGCTGATCCTCTTCATGTCCGGCGGCACGCTGGGCGTGTTCGGCACCAATCATGTCGTCGGTTCCTATTTCTTCCACGAGTTCGCGCTCATCCCGACCTTCGTCCTCACGCTGTTCTGGGGCGGCGAAGGCCGCCGGCCCGCCGCCATGCAGATGGCGATCACCCTGACCGTCGGCGCCGTGGCCGCGCTCGCGGGCATCCTCATCGCGGTCGACGCCGCCGGCGTGCCCTACGGCGCGGCCACCTTCGAGAACGTCGCGCAGGGCCTGCAGGGCGCCGCGCGCATCCCCGCCGCCACCGGCGCGCTCGTGCTCTTCGGCCTCGGGGCGCTCGCCTCGCTCTTCCCCTTCCACTCCTGGGCCGCGCCCGGCTACTCGGCGGCCCCGACGCCGGTCTCGATGCTGCACGCCGGCGCGCTGAAGAAGTTCGGCCTCTACGGCATCATCCTCCTCGGCCTGAGCAGCCTCGACATCACCGGCGGCGCGCTCGGGACCTGGTTCCTGTGGTTCGCGGTCGCGAACGTCGTGCTCATCGGCCTCGTCTGCCTCGCGCAACGCGACCTCAAGCAGCTCCTGTCCTGGAGCTCCGTCGCGCACATGGGCCCGGTCTTCCTCGGCATCTGGGTCTGCGGCGTGACCGGCCAGGCCGACGGGCTCGACGCGGCGGCTTTCCTCATGGTCGCGCACGGCCTGTCCTGCGCCGCGCTGTTCCTCCTCGCCAACGCCGTGCGCACGCGCGCCGGCACTTACCGTCTGGACGAGCTCGGCGGTCTGGCCACGCGGGCCCCGGTGCTCGCCGCGTTCTTCGTGGCCGCGACCATGGCCTCGGTCGGCCTGCCCGGCTTCGGCAACTTCTGGGGGGAGATCGGCGTCTTCCTCGCCTTGCGCGCGCAGCCGCTCTGGCTCCAGGCGCTCGTCGCCTCGACGGTCGTCATCTCCGCCGTCTATGCGCTCCGCGCCGTGGCCGCCACTTTCTTCGGTCCCGCCTCCGAAGCGCTCGAGAAGCGCTGGGCCGTCGCGCCGTTCGCCGACCTCGGCTGGGCCGAACGCTTCGCCGCCGGCGTGCTCCTCGCCGCCTCCCTGGCGATCGGTTTCATCCCTTCGCTCGTGACGAAGTCCGTCAACCCCGTCGCCGCCGGCGTCGCGACCTTCTCCCAGCACAACGCGCAGACGCCCGCCCGGTCCGTCGTCCCCGCCCAACGCTGACCTTTACCGCCCGATGATTCCTTTCCTCGCCGACATCGACCTCGCCTTCAAGCTGCTGGCCCCGCGGCCGGCCGACTGGCCGACCATCCTGCCGGAACTCGCCGTGGCCGGGCTTGCGCTGCTCTGCCTGCTGCAGGCGATGTTCCTGCCGAAAGGGTTGCGCACGCTGATCCCCTTGACCGCGCGCGCCGGCCTGGCGCTCGTCGCCGTCATGGCCCTCAGCGGGGGTCCTTGGGCGCTGCCGCCGGACGCGGAGCCCTTCGCGGGCCTGCTCCGCCAGAACCTCCCGCTGGCGGGCGTGCGCGTGGTCTTCCTGCTCTCGGCATTGCTGACCAGTTTCCTGGCCGAACGCTTCCTGCGCGACCGCGACGCCGCGGTGGCCGACTACCATCACGTCCTGCTGGTCGTGACCGCCGCGTTCATGCTGCTCGCGCAGTCGAACCACTTCGTCACGTTCTTCCTCGCGCTGGAGACGGCCGCCGTCGGCCTCTACGTGCTCGTCGGCTACCTGCGCCGCAGCGAGGCCTCGCTCGAGGCCGGCGTGAAATACCTGGTCGCGGGCGGCCTCAGCTCCGCCCTGCTCCTCATGGGCATCGTCCTCGTCTACGGCGCGCTCGGCGCGGTTCCCGGCGTGACCGACTCGCTCCACTTCACGCAGATCGGCGCGACCCTCGCCACGCAGGCCAAGGCCGGCGCGGTCTCGCCGCTCGCCCTCGCGGGCGTGGCCCTCATCCTCGGCGGCGTCGCCTTCAAGCTCGGCGCCTTCCCCTTCCACGCCTGGATCCCGGACGTCTACCAGGGCGCCCCGACCCCGACGACCGCCTTCCTCGGCACCGCCTCCAAGGCCGCGGGCGCGTTCACGCTCCTGCTCCTGGTCACCGGCCCCTTCGCCGCCCTCGCGCCCAAGATCGCCCCGCTGCTCGCCGTCGGCGCGGTCCTGACCCTGCTCGCGGGCAACCTCGGCGCGCTGGCCACGACCGACGT
>SYID01000074.1 GCA_005798925.1 Verrucomicrobiota bacterium | reverse complement strand
GTGCGCTTGGCGGCGACGCCGTCCGGGTTCGTGTAGAAGCGGACGAGGATGTGCGGCAGGCCGGCGGTGCCGCAGACGAGCGCGATGATCAGCGAGTAGGTGTAGAGGAGGGAGTAGGGCTTCTTGTTCGCCTCGAGCGCGGCCTTCTCCTCGGGGGTCTTCGCGGCCTTGATGGCGGCGTCGACGGCCTTGGTGGTCAGGCTGCCGAACGGCGCGATCCACTGTTCGTCCTTCGGCGCCTTGGCCGGCAGGGCCTTGCGCTCGATGCCTGCCGGGGCGGCGGCGACGTTTTCCTGGGCGGTCTTATTGGCCTCGAGGTGCTCGTGGTAGTGGCCGACGATGGCGGCCAGGACGAAGATCGGCAGGGTGATGGCGAAGACCTTCAGCCAATATTGGAAGGCCTGCACGAGGGTGATGCCCTTCATGCCGCCGAGCGACACGTTGAGCGTGATGACCGCCCCGACGACGATGACGCCGACGGAATAGTGCAGGCCGGGGAAGATGTAGGCGAGCGTGGTGCCGGCGCCCTTCATCTGCGGCATGGTGTAGAAGAAGCCGATGAAGAGCACGAAGCAGACGGCGATCTTGCGGAAGAGCGGCGAGTCATAGCGGCCTTCGGCGAAGTCCGGGATGGTGTAGGCGCCGAAGCGACGCAGCGGCCCGGCGATGAAGAGCAGGAGGAAGAGGTAGCCGCAGGCGTAGCACACGGGATACCAGAGCGCGTCGTAGCCGTTGAGCATGACCATGCCGGCGACGCCCATGAAGGAGGCGGCGGAGAGGTATTCGCCGGAGATGGCGGAGGCGTTCCAACCGACGGACACGGAGCGACCCGCGACGAAGAAGTCGCCGGCGCTCTTGGACTTGCCGGCGGACCAGAAGCCCATGCCGACGGTGATGACGACGGTGACGAGCGAGCAGAAGGCGATCCAAGGGTCGATGCCTTGGGCCACGGCGAGGAGGGCGTTCATGTCATTTGGTCAGGCCGTCCTGGGCGGCTTTGGCTTCGGCGTCCTCGAGCGCGATGGAGCGCTTGATGAAGACATAGGAGATGATCCAGACGAAGGGGAAGAAGAGGACGCCGAGGATCAGCCACGTGAGGGTGAACCCGCAGACGCGCTGGGCCATGAAGGCCGGCTGATAATAGTTCAGCAAGGGCAGGGCGACGAGCGCCACGACGAAGCAGAGGGCGCAGGCGATGGAGAGCTTGAGCTGGTCGCGCATCAGGCGCGCCAGGAAGGCATCCGAATGGATGGCCTCAGGGCTGGGGGAGGACTCGCTCATGGGGTACCCCTAGTCCGTGCATTTATCCCCCGACTGCAACCACGCGAATTTTCGCTTGCGGTCTCTTAATGCAATAACATTGCATCTGTGAATCGCCATGAAGTCCGCTCCCTCTCCTTCCCTCCGCACCGTTTTCATGCTGGCTGCCTCAACTTTGGCGCTGTCGGCCCAGGACAAGCCCGCCGCCCCCGAGAAGCTCAAGACCGTCGTGGTCAAGGGCACGGCCATCGGTGGCGAAGTCACGGCCGTGTCGCCGACCTTGATCCTCTCCGGCGCGGTCCTCGACCGACTGCCTCAGTCCAATATCGGTGACCTGCTGGCCGATCTACCGGGCGTGGCTTCGAGCTACTTCGGCCCTAACGCCGGCCGCCCGGTCATCCGCGGCCTCGACGGCGACCGCCTCAAGATCACCCAGAACGGCGTCAACAGCCTCGATGCTTCCTCCTCCAGCCCCGACCACGCGGTGAGCGTCGATCCGCTCGCCATCCGCGAAGCCCAGGTCCTCCGCGGTCCGGCCGCCCTGCTTTATAGCACCAGCATCCTCGGCGGCGTCATCAACCTCGTCGATGCGCGCATCCCGGATCAGCGCCTCGCCCAGCGCCAGTCGGTCACGGGCCGCCTCGGTTCCGTCGACGGCCTTCGTTCCGTGGGCGTGCTCGCCGAGGGTTCGGCCGGCTCCTTCTCCTACCATGTCGATGGCTTCGACAAGTCGACCGACGACCTCCGTACGCCGGTCGGCCGTATCGCCGACACGTCGGCGGACAATCGCGGCGCCGGCGTCGGGTTCTCGTACCTCACCTCCAATGGTCACGTCGGCCTTTCGTATTCCGGTCTTAACTCCGATTACGGCGTCGCCGAGCAGGACGTCATGATCGGCCTGGAGCAGCGTCGCTGGGACCTCGCGGGCAAGGCCGAAGTGGCCGGCTCCGTGGTCCGTTCCGTCGCCTATCGCGTCGGCGTGGCCGACTACGCGCACACGGAATTCGAGGGCGGCGCGCCGGAAAGCACGTTCACCAACCAGGGCTGGGACGGCCGTCTCGACGTCGAGCTGGTGAAGATTGGTTCGGTCGAAGGCGTGGTCGGCCTGCAGACCAGCCGTTTCGATTTCGGCGTGATCGGCGACCATGCTTTCCTCCCTGACACCCGCAACTCGGCCATGGCCACGTTCGGCTCGTTCGTCCAGACCCTCGCCCCTGAGCAGCGTCTGCGCTACGGCTTCCGCATCGAGCACGCCCAGGTCGATGCGTCCGCCTGGACGCACGCCGGCGTCGTCACGAATCCTCCCGCCGACTCCGCTTCGTTCACGCCGGCGAGCTTCGCCTTCGCCTGGGCCAAGGACCTGAATCCTTCCTGGACTTCCACGATCAACCTTACCCGCACCGAGCGCGCCCCGAACTTCCAGGAGCTCTACGCCGATGGTCCGCATGTGGCGACCGACGTCTATGAGGTCGGTGACCGGAACCTCGGCAAGGAACAGGGTTTCGGCCTCGAGTGGGAACTCGCCAAGGTGCGCGGCCCGCTCTCCGGCAGCTTCTCGGTCTACTACAACCGTTTCTCGTCCTTCATCGCCCTGCAGCGTAACGGTTACGGCCCTGGAGACTACGCGCTGGGCGGCCCCGAGGAACTCGCCCGCTACGACTTCGCTGCCGTGCCGGCCGACTTCTTCGGCTCGGAAGTGAAGGTGAACTACCAGTTCGTCGACACCCCGGTCTCGAAGTTCGGCCTGGAGTGGTTCGGCGACTTCGTCCGCGCTTCCAACACCGACACTTCCGAGGCCCTGCCGCGGATCTCGCCCGGTCGCATCGGCGCGGCCTTGCATGGCCTCGAGTCGGGCTGGACCTGGCGCCTCGACGCGACCTATCACTTCGCGCAGAACCACACCGCTCCCGACGAGACCCGGACCGCCGGTTTCACGTTGGTCGGCGCCAGCCTCACCCGCCCGTTCACCTTCGACCAACTGAGCGGACAGTTCACGCTCCGCGTGATCAACCTCCTCGATCAGGAAGCCCGCAACGCTTCGTCGTTCATCAAGGCCGTGCTCCCGATGCCGGGTCGCGGCATCGAGGCCGGCCTGCGTCTGAATTTCTGAGGTTCATGGCCCGGCGGCTCCGTCCGGGCAGACGGAGCCGCCTTTTCTTTTCTCGTCATCCCTCACGTCGAACCTAGTCCAGACGCATGCGCCTCCTGCCCCTGCTTGTCGCCGCTTCCGCCCTGACCGTCCGGGCCGATCCTGAGCCTAAGCCGCTCGGCAAGATCGTCGTCATGGGCCGGCAGGACAGCCTGCTCGGGGTCGCCGACTCGGCCACCATCGGCGTCACGGGCGCGGTGCAGCTGGGGGAGCGTCCGCTGCTCCGCCCGGGCGAGATCCTGGAGACGGTGCCGGGCCTGATCATCACGCAGCACGCGGGCGGCGGTAAGGCCAACCAGTATTTCATGCGGGGGTTCAATCTGGACCACGGGACCGACTTCGCGACCTTCCTCGACGGCGTGCCGCTCAACATGCCTTCGCACGGCCACGGCCAGGGCTACGCGGACATGAACTTCCTGATCCCCGAACTCGTCGAGCGGGTGAACTATCAGAAAGGTCCTTACTACGCCCAGACAGGCGACTTCGGTACCGCCGGCGCGGCTTATCTCGAGACCTTCAAGACCTTGCCGAAGGGCCTCTTGCTCATGGAGGGCGGCTCGTTCGGCTATGGCCGTCTGCTCCTCGCGGATTCGGTCAAGTCCGGCTCCGGCGACCTGCTCTACGCCTTGCAAGGCGCGCATTCCGACGGTCCTTGGCTGATGGGCGACAACTACCGCCGCGCCAACGGCCAGCTCTCCTGGTCACGCGGTGATGGCCACGATGGTTTCACGACGACGCTGCGTTTCTACCAAGGCGAATGGCGTACGAGCGACCAGATCCCGCTCGCGCTCGTCGAATCGGGCGCGCTCTCGCCTTGGGGTAACATGGACCCGACCAACGGCGGCGATTCCCGTTACCTCTCTTGGTCGGCGGATTGGCGTCACCGCCATGGCGGTTCCGAAGACCGTCTGCAGGCCTACGTCTTCCGATACGAACTGGATCTCTTCTCGAACTTCACCTACGCGCTGAACGACCCGGTCAACGGCGACCAGTTCGAGCAGCAGGATGCGCGTACGGCGGCCGGTTTCAGTTACGTCCGTCATATCCACGCGGAATGGGACCGCCGCCCGACCGAGACATCCTTCGGCGTGCAGTTCCGGCATGACTGGGTCGACAACGGACTCTACGCCACCGACGACCGCGTGCGCCTCTCCACGACCTCGCAGCACGAGCTCGGCGTGGGTACCCTCGGCCTCTTCGCCGAGCACCGCGTGCAGTGGACCCCTACTTTCCGTAGCGTGATCGGCGGCCGCGGCGACTTGCAGTTCGCGGATGTCAGCTCGCTCGCCTCGCCCGCCGACTCGGGGAATGCCTCGACGGCGCTCTTCAGCCCGAAGCTGACCCTCGCCTGGGGTCCGTGGGACAAGACCGAATACTTCGTCCAGGCCGGCTATGGCTTCCACAGCAACGACGTCCGTGGCGCCACGCTTTCCTCCGGGCCGCTGCGGGGTCTCGTCCCGGCCCGCGGTGCCGAGGTCGGCGTCCGCACGCTCGCGTTCAAGGACCTGCAGAGCACCGTATCGCTCTGGTATCTCCGCACGCAGTCCGAACTCGTCTTCATCGGCGACGCCGGCGCGGTCGAGCCTTCCGACGGCAGCGACCGCTACGGCGTCGAGTGGGCCAACTACTGGACTCCCTACTCCTGGCTTTCGTTCGACCTCGATGTCGCCGCCTCGCAGGCGCTCTACCGCGATGTCCCGGTCGGCCAACGCAGCGTGGAAGGGGCCATCGACACCGTGATCGCCGCCGGCGTCACCGTACGCGATCAGTCCGGCTGGTCGGGCTCGCTCCGCCTCCGCTACTTCGGTCCCCGCGACCTCGACGCCGCGGGCGCGGCCCGTTCCGAGCAGACCCTCATGCTCAACGCCTCGGTCAGCTATCAGCTCAACGCCAACTGGGAAGCGACCCTCAGCGTCCTCAACCTGCTCGACCGTCTGGACCAGGACATCGCTTATTCTTATGAGTCCTCCGCCACCGGCGGCGCCGATGGGATTCACTTCCACCCGGTGGAGCCCCGCCAGTTCCGTCTCGCGCTGACCGGGCGGTTCTAAGCGGCGGTTGCGGTTGCCTCGTCGGTCGGGTTGGGTTTGGTTCATCCCACCCCATGAGATCCCTGCTGTGCTGGCTCGGCTTCGGCGTCCTCGTCTCGGCCGCCGAGAAGCCCAACGTCCTGTTCCTGCTGTCCGACGACCATAGCTACCCGTACCTGAGCTGTTACGGTGACGCCAACGTCCGCACACCGGTCTTGGACAAGCTGGCCGGCGAAGGGATCAAGTTCCGTCGCTTCTTCACTTCCGCCCCGCAGTGCGTACCTTCCCGTGCCGCTTACCTGAGCGGCCGCTCGCCGGTGGCCGCCCGCATCACGCGCTTCTCTTCGCCGCTGCCCCGCGACGTGGTCACGTTCCCGGAAGTCCTCAAGAAAGAGGCGGGCTATTACGTCGGCGTGGTCGGCCGTTCCTATCACCTCGACGGCTCCGGCAAGGGTGACGACGAGCTCGGCAAATTCCTCGTCGATGGGGGTTATAAGACGTTCCCGGAGCGCTTCGATGTCGTGCAGGGCGGCTCCGATACGCAGGCCGTCGAGCAGGCCGCGGCTTTCCTCGAGGGCCGGCCGAAGGACAAGCCTTTCTGTCTCTGGGTGAACTTCAGCGACCCGCACCATCCGTGGTCAGCCCCGGCTTCGTATCGTCCCGATCCCGCGACGCTCAAGCTGCCGGCTCATGTGCCCGACCTTCCCGACGTGCGCGAACAATACGCCGACTACTGCGCCGAGGTGAACCGCGTCGACGAGACCGTCGGCAAGGTGCTCGCGCTGCTCGATCGTCTCGGTCTCGCGAAGGACACCCTCGTCGTCTTCGCCGGCGACAACGGCCAGGCGCTCCCGCACGGCAAGGGTTCGCTCTATGACCCGGGCTGCAACGTACCCTTCCTCGTGCGCTGGCCCGGCGTGGTGGCTCCCGGTGGCGATTCCTCGGCCCTGCTCAGCGGCGAGGACCTCGGTCCGACCGTGCTGGCCGCCGCCGGCCTGAAGCCTGCCGCGGGCATGACCGGCGTGAGCTTCCTCCCGATCCTGAAGGGCGAGGCGGCCAAGACCCGCGACTACGTCTTCACGGAGCGCGGCCCGCACGGCAGCGCCCCGGTGCAGATCGGCATGAGCAACGGCGGTTACGACCTCTCGCGCGCGGTCCGCAGCGGCCGCTACAAAGCCATTTACAACTGCACGCCGTGGCTGCCGTATTCGCCCGTCGACAGCGCCGGGGGGTCCGCATGGAAGTCCATCCAGGAACTCCACGGCAAGGGCGGCCTGGCCGCCGGGCTCGCCGCGACTTATTTCACCACGCCTCGTCCGGTCTACGAATTCTACGACCTGGAGAAGGACCCCGCCGAGTCGAACAACCTCAGCGGGAAGCCCGAGGTCGCAGAGGCCGAGCGCGCGCTCCGTCTGGAGATGGCCAAGAAGATGATCGCCGACTTCGACTACCTGCCGCTGCCGGCGATTCCCGGCGGCGACCAGCCGGCGAAGAAAGGGAAGGGCAAGGCGAAGGCCGACGCCGCCGCCGACCGCGCGCCGTTGTTCCAGAAGCTGGACGTGGATCGCGATGGCAAGCTGACCCGCGCGGAATTCGCGGTCGGCCGTGCCGCCGCCGACGCCGCCGAATGGTTCGCGCGCCGCGACGCCGATGGCGACGGCTTCATCAGCCGCACGGAGTTCCTGCCGGGCAGCCCGCAGGGCAAGACGTCAGCCGCGAAGTAAGCGGTCACGAAAAAGGGCCGACTCGCGTCGGCCCTTTAGTTTTCCGATTACCCGGCGACCCTTACTTGGTCGTGTACTCGGCCTGGGCGCCGCGGATGTTCTTTTTCTGGACCCAGGGCATGAGGGAGCGGAGACGCTGGCCGGTCTTTTCGATCGGGTGGTTCTCGCCCTTCTTGAGGAGCTTGTTGTAGTTCTTGAGGCCGCCCTTATATTCCTTGACCCACTGGGCGGTGAACTTGCCGGACTGGATCTCCTTGAGGATCTCGCGCATCGCCTTGCGGGACGAGCTGTTGATTACGCGGGGACCGCGGGTGATGTCGCCGTACTTGGCGGTCTCGGAGATCGAGAAGCGCATGCCGGAGATGCCGGACTCGACCATCAAGTCGACGATCAGCTTCAGCTCGTGGAGGCACTC
>SYID01000073.1 GCA_005798925.1 Verrucomicrobiota bacterium | reverse complement strand
CGTGCCAGCAAGGGCCGCCCGTTCTTCGTCAACTTCTGGCTCTTCTCCGTGCACTCGCCGTGGAACGCCCGCCAGGATTACATCGAATACTTCAAGCAGAAGACCGACCCCGCGAACCCGCAGAAGAACCCGCTCTACGCGGCGATGGTGAAGAGCCTCGACGACTCGGTGGGCCGGCTGCTGAAGCACCTCGACGATTCCGGCGAGGCCGACAACACGATCATCGTCTTCTGGTCCGACAACGGCGGCTTCGCCTACCCGCCCAAGCAGACCGACCCCCAAGGCTATGCGGATATCCCCGCGACGAGCAACCTGCCCTACCGCAGCGGCAAGGCCTCGCTCTACGAAGGCGGCACCCGCGAGCCGGGCATCGTCGTCTGGCCCGGCAAGGTGAAGGCCGGCGCGACCGCCGACTTCCTCATGCAGTCCTTGGATCTGTATCCGACGCTCATCCGCGCCGGCGGAGCGACGCTGAAACCCGGCCAGAAGGTGGACGGCCTCGACCAGACCGACGCCCTCCTCGGCGGCGCTTCGCCCCGCGACCGCGTCTTCTGCCACTTCCCGCACGGCAACGCCACGCGCGACTCTGTCATGGACGGCTTCTACGCCGGCTCCTACGTGCGCAAGGGTGACTGGAAGCTGATCCGCTTCTACGGACGAAGCGACGACGGCACCGACGAACTCGAGCTGTACGACCTCAAGCAAGACCTCGGCGAACGCCGCAACCTCGCCAAGGAGCAACCGGCGCTCGCGCAGGAACTCAACGGACTCATCGACGGCTTCCTCAAGGACACCGAGGCGGTGATTCCGAAGGCGAATCCGAATTTCGGTAGAGCCGCGCCCAAGGCGCCGACCAAGAAGAAAGCCCTGGCGCCCGACGACCTCCCTGGCGGTTGGAAGAATCGCGCCGGCAAAGCCGCCGTCGTCGAGGGAGCCCTCAGCGTCCAGAGCAGGGGCCCGGACTCCTTCCTCGGCGTCAGCGCCGGACTGACCGCCGGTCCGGCCAAGCTCTCCTTTAAGATCCGCGCCCCGCAGGCCGGCGAAGGACGTATCGCCCTCCTCGGCCCCGCGGGCGGACCAGAGATTCTCTCCGTGCCCTACCGGACGGCCGGCGAGGCCGTCTGGCAGACCATCACCTTGGAATTGAACCCCAAGCAGGCCGCCGGTATCCTCCGGTTCTACCTGCCCGCGGGTTCCACCGTGGTCGACTTGGATGACATCGTGCTGACTCCCGCCCAAGGGCCGGCCCGACGCTGGGAATTCTAGGCTAACGAGGTCCTCTCTCAGTCGGTATTTGATCCTGGGCGGGGAACATCCGCCTAGGACGTCCCATCTTATCTCAATATCCGGCCAAACGGCTTTCCCTCCCTCATTTACCTCTTTAATTAAAGATGACCCTCTTCCCCATGCGTAAGCCCCTCTTGGCGCTCCTGCCCTTCCTCGTCTCCGCCTCCTTCGCGGCCGAAGAAAAGGTGCAGTTCAATCGCGACATCCGCCCCCTCTTGGCGGACAACTGCTTCCACTGCCATGGTCCGGACCCTGGCACCCGCAAGGCCGGCCTGCGCCTCGACACCGAAGCCGGCTTCTTCGCCGCCCGCGTCGACAAGCAGGGCAAAGAAGAGCCGCCGACCATCATCAAGGGCAAACCCGATCAGAGCACCCTCTTCCAGCGTATGCTCTCCACGGATGAGGACGAGATCATGCCCCCGCCCGAAACCCACAAGAAACTGAAGCCCGCCGAGATCGCGCTCGTGCGCCGATGGATCGAGCAGGGCGCGCCGTGGCAGCCGCACTGGTCGCTCGTCGCCCCGCAGCTGGCGCCGTTGCCGAAGACTTCCGATGATGGCTGGGCCAAAAATCCGGTCGACCGGTTCGTGCGCGCCAAACTCGACGCCGCCGGCCTGCAGCCCGCGCCCGAGGCCGACGCCGCCACGCTCATCCGCCGCGTCAGCCTCGACGTCACCGGCCTGCCGCCCTCGCCCACCCTGCTGACGAAGCACCTGCCCAAGGACGGCAGCCGCCTCAGCGACGCGCAGCTCTCCGCGCTCATCGACGAACTGATGGCCCTGCCAGCCTACGGCGAACACCGCGCCCGCTACTGGCTCGACGCGGCCCGCTATGCCGACTCGCACGGCCTGCACTTCGACGCCTACCGCGAGATGTGGCCTTACCGCGACTGGGTCGTGAAGTCCTTCAACCGCAATCAGCCCTTCGACCAGTTCACCGTCGAGCAGCTCGCCGGCGATCTCCTCCCGAACCCGACCGAAGAGCAGCGCATCGCGACCGGCCTCCAGCGCTGCAACCCGACGACCAACGAAGGCGGCACCATCGTCGAGGAGAACCTCGCCAACTACGCCGCCGACCGCGTGCAGACCATGGGCTGGGTCTACCTCGGCCTGACCACGAACTGCGCGCAGTGCCACGACCACAAGTTCGATCCGTTCTCGCAGAAGGACTTCTATTCGATGGCGGCCTTCTTCCGGAATACCACCCAAGGCGGACTCGACGGCAACGTGAAGGACGGCCGCGGACCGGTGATCTACCTGCCTGCCGATGCCGACCGTCCGCGCTGGAACGCCCTCCCGGGGGAGATCGCCAAGGGCAACGAGCAGGTCGCCGCGGCCCGCAAACTCGGCACGCCGCTCTTCGAGCAGTGGTTCGCCAAGGCCAAGCCCGCCGACCTCGACGCGGACATCCCCGCCAAGGACCTCGTCGCCCGCCTCCCCCTCAACGAAGGCAAGGGTCTGCCCGCCGGCACGACCGCCGCCGGCGAGGCGATCG
>SYID01000072.1 GCA_005798925.1 Verrucomicrobiota bacterium | reverse complement strand
GGCCGTGACCAGATCGAGCGAGAGCGCCCCGTGCACCATGCGATGCTCGGCGGCATGCAGGACGCCGGAGGCCATGCCCTGGTCCACCATCATCCGAAGCTCGTCCTCCGACATCGTGTCCTCGGGCTGGCGTTTGCGTCCCAACAGGCGCATGACGAGGTCGGCGCAGAAGCTCAGCGCGCCGACGAGCGGCGAAGCAAGGGTGGCGATTAGGGCCATCGGGCGGGCGAGGACGACGGCCAGCCCCTCCGGATTCGAGAGCCCCAGCTTCTTGGGCACGATCTCAGCGCAGATGATGGTCAGGGATCCGATGACGAAGGACACGCCGGTCCGCGAGACGCCGTCGGCGTTGTCATGCAGCCAGCGCCAGTCGCTGGCCTCGAGGTAAGGCCTCAGCTCGGCGGCGAGCGGGGCGCCCCCGAAGGTCGCCGCGATGATGCTGCCGAAGGTGAGCCCGACCTGCACGGTCGACAGGAAGCGCGACGGGTTGGCCAGGAGCTCCAGCGCCTTGCGGGCGCCCGCGTCCCCGTCCTCGGCCAGCTTGGCGAGACGGCGCCGGTTGGAAGAGACCAGGGCCATCTCCGAGAGCTCGAACAGACCGATGGTCAGCCAGCAGGCCAATATGACGAACAATTCCACCCGACAGACCTAAGACAACCCGCCGGACAGTCAAATCCGCTTGTTGCCGGGGCGGTCCCACCTAGGTTGGGACGCGAATGGCGACCCATTTCGAGGCAATCATCGTCGGCAGCGGCATCGGCGGGCTGAGTTTCGCGCTCAACCTGGCCCGGGCCGGACGCTCCGTGGCCATCGTCACCAAGAAGACGAGCTCGGAGTCGAACACCAACTGGGCCCAAGGCGGCATCGCCTGCGTGACGGACCAGACCGACGACTTCGCCAGCCATGTGCAGGACACGCTCACCGCCGGAGACGGGCTGTGCGACCTCGCCGCGGTGCGTCACATCATCGAAGCCGGGCCCGCGCGGGTGGCCGAGCTCATCGCCTGGGGCGTCGAGTTCGAGAACGGCGCCGACGGACGGCCCGACCTGGGCCGCGAAGGCGGCCACTCCCGCCGGCGCATCCTGCATGCGCGCGACATGACCGGGCGCGCCATCGAGTCCGCCCTGCTCCGGGCGGTCGCCGCCTCTCCGCGCGTGACCATGCTCGAGCACCACCTCGCGATCGACCTCATCACGCGGGCCAAGCTCGGCGCCTGCCCTGTCGGAACGCCCGAGGACCGAGTGCTGGGTATCCACGTGCTGGACACGCGCGCCGCGCGGGTCGAGACCTTGTCCGCCGCCGTCGTCGTGCTCGCCACCGGCGGCATGGGGCAGGTCTATCAGTTCACGACGAATCCGGACATCGCGACCGGCGACGGCATCGCCATGGCCTACCGCGCCGGCGCCGAGGTGCGCGACATGGAGATGGTGCAGTTCCATCCGACGGCCTTGAAGGCGCCGGACGGGGGCCGCGCCCTGATCTCCGAGGCGGTGCGAGGCGAAGGCGCGGTGCTGCTCGATCTTTCGCGGCGGGCCTTCATGAAGGATTTCCATCCGCTGGGCGACCTGGCCCCGCGCGACATCGTCGCCCGGGCGATCGACTCCGTCATGAAGCGCGACGGCGTGCCGCATGTGCTGCTCGACGCCACGCAGGTCGCCTCGGGACATCTCCCGGAGCGTTTCCCCCACATCTACGAGACCTGCCGCAAAGCCGGTTTCGACCTCGCGCACGAGCCGGTGCCCGTGGTCCCTGCGGCGCACTATCTGTGCGGGGGCGTGGCGACGGACCTCCACGGACGGACATCCCTGCCCGGCCTCTTCGCCGTCGGCGAAGCCGCCTGCACCGGCCTCCACGGCGCCAACCGGCTGGCCTCCAACTCCTTGCTGGAAGCCGTGGTGCTCGCGCATGACGGCGCCGCGGCCGCCGAAGGCGAGATCGCGCGCCACCCCGCCCCCCCGGCCGGGCTGCCCGCGTGGATCGACGGCGCCGCCGGCGACCCCGACGAACGCGTCGTGCTGACGCACAATTGGGACGAACTCCGCCGCACGATGTGGGATTACGTCGGGATCGTCCGCTCGACGAAGCGCCTGCAGCGCGCCCGCACGCGTATCGGCACCCTTGGCGACGAGATCCGCGAATATTATTGGAACTTCCGCGTCGAGCCCCGCCTGCTCGAACTCCGCAACCTGATCCAGGTCGCGGAACTCATCATCGACTGCGCCCTGCAGCGGCGTGAAAGCCGCGGGCTGCACTTCACCCTCGACTACCCGGCGAAACAGACCGAAGCCCGCCACACTTCGGTCCGTCGCCCCCAAGGTCGCCCATGAGGATCGCCATCGTCGGCACCGGGGCCGTCGGCGGATGGTATGCCGCCTTGCTCGCGGAGGCCGGCCACGAAGTCCACTGCGTCGCACGCGCCGACCATGCTGTCATCCGCGCGCGCGGGCTGGAGATCCGCGCGGGCGGACGGGAGCGCGTCGTCCGGGTCGCCTCGGCCTCCCCCGACGCCACGGCCATCGGTCCGTGCGACCTCGTGGTGGTGACGATCAAGTCGACCGCCAACGCCGCCCTGCCCGCCTTGGTCATCCCGTTGCTCGGGCCGGCGACCATGGTGCTCACGCTGCAGAACGGCATGGGCAATGTCGAAGCCCTCGCGAAGCTTCTGCCGGCCGAACGGATCGTCGGCGGCCTCTGCTTCGTCTGCATCAACCGCCTGGCCCCGGCCGTCATCGACACCACGCTCGCCGGCTATGTCCGCATGGCGGCCGCGACCGAAGGCCCGCTCAACCCGGCCGTCGAGCGTTGCGTCGGAGCCTTCGCCGCCGCCGGGGTCGACTGTCAGGCGGAGGCCTCCTTGGAGGCGGTGCTCTGGAAGAAACTCTGCTGGAACATCCCCTTCAACGGCCTGGCCATCGCCGGCGGCGGCATCACGACGGACCTCATCCTCGCCGACCCGACGCTGAACGACCGGGCCTATCGCCTCATGAAAGAAGTCCAGGCGGCGGCCCTCGCCCGCGGGCATGGCTTCGAGGACGCCCACATCAAGCGACAGTTCGTGGTCACCGTGGGCATGGGTCCTTATCGTCCCTCCAGCCTCATCGATTTCCTCGAAGGACGGGACGTCGAAGCAGAGGGGATCTGGGGCGAGCCCTTGCGACGCGGCGCGGCCGCCGGCGTCGCGATGCCGGAGACCCGACGTCTGCTCGCGGAGATCAACGCCCGCCTGAAGGCCCGGGGCTAATCGCTCCCGACCATCGCCAAAGGGGCTTGGCCGAGGTGCGCGGCCAGTCGTCCCGCCGCGTCGGCGGCCTGCGCCGAAGTCCAGAAGCTTCGCCGCTGACCCTCGTCCGTGACGGACCGCAAAAGCCCGCCGGCGGGATCGCTCAAGGAGAGGCACAAGGCCTGAGCATCCTCGGACTGGCGCCAGCTCAGCCTGGCGACGGCCTGGGCCTCCGGCGACGAGGCCGGGACGACGTAGCCGCGTCGGCGCAAAGCCCTGACGAAGGCGTCATGGGCCGCTTCGGCCAAGGGATCCGGGGGCGGAGGCACGACGAACACCCGGGTGACCGCCCGGGGGCCCTCAGCTCGCCGGGAAGGAGCGCAGCCGACGTCCAGGCAGGCGAGGGCGAACCAGATCAGGCCGAAGAGCATGCCGCTGCGGTGCATAAGTTGTTTATTACCCGAACTCGCCTCGGCTCAAGCCGGGACGAATCTCCGGGGCGAGGTTGACCTTGCCGGTCACCGCCCTCCTCCTCCACGCCATGGCCCGCGTCCAAGCCGTCACCTTCGACCTCGCAGGCACCCTGCTCTTCCCGCATCCCTCGGTCGGCGGAGTCTACGCGGCCTGCGCCAGGCGCCATGGCTTGGAAATCGACGCCGCGGCCCTCGACGCGGCCTTCCCGCTGGCTTTCAAGGGGGGGCCGAAGAACGCTTCGCCGGAAGTGTTCTGGAAAGAAGTCGTCCAAAGATGCTTCGGGCCGGCCCTGCCGGCCGCCAAGACCGACGCCGTCTTCCGCGCCTGCTGGGACGCATTCGCCCGCCCGGAAGCCTGGCGTCCCGCCCCCGGCTCCGTCCAGGTCCTGTCCGCCATCCGTTTCCTCGGCGTCAAGGTCGGCGTCCTCTCGAACGCCGACGCGCGCATGCGCGCCGTGCTCGCCGGGCACGGACTGCTGACCCACCTCGACGGCGTGTTCCTCTCCGCGGAGATCGGCCATGCCAAACCCGACGCGCGCGCCTTCGCTCACGCCGCCCGCGGCTTGGGCTGCGCGGTCTCCGGCCTGGTGCATTTCGGCGACAGCCCTCGCGAGGACGGCGAAGGCGCCCGCGACGCCGGCGCCACCGGAGTGGTGGTGGGCGGCGCGCACGCGCCGGAACGCTGCCTGCGCAACGAGAGGCTCGCCGACGCGCCCTATGCCGTCCGCGCCTTGCTGACCGAGGGCAGGCTGAAAGGCAGGTTCTCGCGCACGGTGCAGAACCTCCTCGCCAATCTGCGCGGCCTGCCGGAGGACCGCGGCCGTTCTTCCGACCGGCCGATGAAGACTCTCGACGAAGCGGTCCTCGACGCATTCAAGAAGCTGCGCCTCGACAAGCCCGTCCCCGAGAACGCGATCGTCGCGCACTGGCACGAACTCCTGCCCGGCAGGCTCGCGAAGCGTTCGGCGCCGCTGAGGGTCCTGGAAGGCGGCCGGCTGGTGGTGCAATGCGAGAATTCCGTGATCAAGTCCGAAGTACGCTTCCATGAGCGCGCGATGCTGGCCAAGATCCGGGCGCTGCCGGGCTGCCAGGACGTGCGTTCGCTGAGCTTCGTGAACGGCTGATCAGCCGGACTTCGGCTCGAACGGCTTCAGGAAGACGTCCTTGAAATCGTAGACATCCTTGAAGTCGGCGAGATTGTCCTCCGGAGAACGCCCGAAAAGGCCTGTCTCGATGATGTTGAAGACGATGTTGCCGACGTCGGCCGATTTCCGGAGGCCCCAGTTGTGCAGCAAAGGGTAGGACATCGGCCCATAGGTCTCGAGGACGTGCTGACGGAAACCCTCGAGCAGCTGGGGGCCGCTGACGTGACGGTTCACGATGCTCTTGCCTTTCTTGGGTTCGCCGTGGATGAGCTTCTGGGCGTGGTCGAGGCCCAGCCGCACGACATCGTAGGCCTGCGGCTGATAACGACCGTCCTTCTGACGGATAAGCCGGACTGCTTCGTCGAAATCCATGGTCAGAGCCTGCCGAGCTCGGTCAGCAGGCGGGCGTTCTGGGCTTCCGTGCCGACGGTGAGACGCAGCCAGCCGGTCATGCCGTAACCGCGGAGCGGCCGGACGATCACCCCGGCCTTCTGCAGCGTCGTGAAAGCCTCCTCGGCCCCGGGGATCTGCGCCGCCAGGAAGTTGGCCTTGCCCTCGATGAAAGCGAAGCCGAGCCGGTTCAGTCCGGCGGAGAGTTGGGCGATGCCGGCGGCGTTGACCTCACGGGTGCGGCGGACGAAATCGTCGTCGTCGAGGGCGGCCTCGGCCGCGGCCAAGGCGGGCAGGTTCACGTTGAAAGGCTGGCGGACACGATTGAGCAGTCCGCATACCTCGGCCGAACCCATCAGGTAACCGACGCGCAGGCCGGCGAG
>SYID01000071.1 GCA_005798925.1 Verrucomicrobiota bacterium | reverse complement strand
TCCTGAGGCTGCGCGGACGTCATGATGAGGCGGTCGGCCGGGATCGCGGAGAGTTCCTTCGCCAGCGCGGTGAGCGTCGGGCCATCGACATCCGTCGCGAGGACCGCGTCATGCTTGGTGACCGCTTCGCCCCAGGCTTTGAGCGAGGCGCCATCGGCGGCGGAGAAGGCTTTCACGACCACTAGGCGGCTGCCGGAGCCGTCGAACGGGAAGTCGGCGGGGGAGAGGCTGGTCTCGACGAAGAGGGCGGGCACGGCCTGCCCGAGGGCCTTGCGCAGGGAGCGGAGGCCGGCGGCGTGGGCGGGGTCGTCGAGGCGCACCAGCAGGCCTTCGGCGCGGACTTCGCGCTGGGCGGCGTGGGCGTCGAGCAGTTCCTTGGCGGCGGCCTGCCAGTCGGCGAGGCCGGCGACGCTGCGGACGATCACGCGCGGTGTCTCGCTTGAGCCGGCGAGGCACTTCGACGAAAGCTCGATGTTCTCCGTCTCGCGGCGGGTGAACGAGAAAGGGTCAGCCGGGTCGGCGGGCAGCTGGACCGAGGAAGCGGCGCCGAGGGCGGCGAGGGCTTCGGCGCGACGCACGAGCTCCTTGCAGACCGGGATCTCGTGCCAGGGGTCTTCCGTCAGCGAGACGCGGATCGTGTCGCCCAGGCCGTCGGCGAGCAGCGAACCGATGCCGATCGCGGACTTGATGCGGGCGTCTTCGCCCTCGCCCGCCTCGGTCACGCCGAGGTGGAGCGGATAATCCATGCCGAGCTCCGTCATGCGGGCGGCCGCCAGGCGGTAGGCCTCGACCATCACCTTCGGGTTCGAGGACTTCATCGAAAGCACCATGTCCTTGAAGCCGTGGGATTCCGCGATGCGGATGAACTCGAGGGCGGACTCCACCATCCCGTTCGGCGAATCACCGAAGCGGTTCATGATGCGGTCGGAGAGCGAGCCGTGGTTCGTGCCGATGCGGAGCGAGCGCCCGAGTTCCTTGGCGCGGAGGACCAGCGGCGTGAAGGCCGCGTGGAGACGCTCCAGTTCCTCGGCGTAGGCCGCGTCGGTGTATTCCAGCACCGCGAACTTCTTCTTGTCGGCGTAGTTGCCCGGATTCACGCGGATCTTCTCCACGTGTTCGACCGCCTCCATCGCCGCGGACGGCAGGAAGTGGATGTCGGCCACCAGCGGCTGGGGGAAGCCCGCCGCCCGGAACTGCTGCCGGATCTCCTTGAGCGCGGCCGCCGCGGCCTTGTTCGGGGCCGTGATGCGGATGATCTCGCTGCCCGCTTCGGCCAGGCGGATCGCCTGCGCGACCGTCGCCGCGACGTCCTCCGTGTCGGAGGTCGTCATCGACTGCACTCGGATGGGGTTGTTTCCGCCCACGCCGACGCCGCCCACGTTCACGACGCGGGTGAGGCGGCGGACCGTGCGGTGGCGGGAGGGACAGGAGTCCGAGGGCATGGGTTCAACTCAACCCCTTTGCCCGCGGAGGTCAACGAGCGTCAGAAATCCCAGCGATGGGAGGACGGCACCCACTGGTAGCCTTTGCGTCCGTTCGGGATGACCACGCCCAGGCCGGGCCAGGGGAGGTGGAAACCGTAGGCGCGTTCCTTGGTGGCGGCGATCTCGGCGAAGACCTTCTTGCGGGTGGCCACGGCCGCTTCCGGGTTGTGGTCGAAGTCGATGAACCAGTTCGGGTCTTCGAACATCAGCACGTGATTGTGGGCCAGGTCGGAGACGTGGAGGAGGGACTCTCCGTCGGACTTGATGCGGAAGATCGCGTGGCCGTCCGTATGGCCCGGGGCGGCGAGGATCGTGATGGCGCCGCCGAGGATCTGGTCGCCGTCCTTGTGGATGACCAGGTTGGGCTGGAGCGTATCGAACGAACCGCGGACGTTCTTGATCATGCCTTTGATGTCGTCGGTGCGGTGCGACTTCGAGAAGTCGGGCTCCTTGCCGCGCCAGAAGTCGACCTCCTCCTTGAGGACGTGGACGGCCGCGTTGGGGAACAGGATCTTGCCGCCGCTGGCGAGGCCGCCGATGTGGTCGATGTGCGAATGGCTGAGCAGGGCGTGGGTGACGTCCTTGAAATCGATGCCGATCGAGTCCATCGCGTCGGCGAGCCAGCCCCAGTTCGGGTTCTTGTGGGGGCCGAAGCCCGCGTCGACGAGGATGACCTCCTTGTCCATGCGCAGGAGCAGGATGTTCACGTAGAGCGTCATGTCGTCCGGGCGCTCGCCGAGGTTCGTCAACGCCTTGGTCATCTCCGGGCGCTCGGCCGGGGGCCACATCTTCTTCGTCACGCCCTGCTTGAAGGTGCCGTAGCCGTCGCTGATGGACCAGGCCTCGAACTTGCCGATCGCGAACTTATAGACGTAGGGATTGGAGATCGTCTTCTTCGCGATCGGGTTGCCGGCGGCGTCGGTCGCGGCCTGGGCGGCGGCGAGGGACGCCGGGACGGCGAAGGCGGCGAAGGCGGCGCCGAGGCTGCCGAGGAACCGGCGACGGGAGCTTTCCGGGAGGGGCTTTTCCATGAGGGTATGAGGGGAGATAAGGCGTAAAAGTTCCCAAGTGCAAACGTGCAAAAGGCGCGCAAGGGGAAGGGGTAGGGATGGGGGTAGGGGTAGGCAAGGACCGAGGGTGTCTACTGCCCAACCCCTACCCCTGTCCCTATCCCTGCGTCGCCTTAGGCGACGCTCACTTCTTCGCGCTGAAGTCCTGCGGCTTGAAGACGTGGCGTTCGAGCAGCTGCTGCTTCAGCTGCCTCTCGCTGTCCCCTGAGCACCGGCGGACGTCGTGCAGGATGATGTAGGCCATCAGCGAGAGCAGCAGGGCCATGAAGGTGTACTGCAGGATGATGACCGCCTTGCTGTTGAGGACGCCCTTGGTGAAGCGCTGGATCGTCGCGATGAGCATGTGGCCGCCGTCGAGCACCGGGATCGGCAGCAGATTGAGCACCGCCAGGTTGAGGTTGATCAGCACCGTGAACCAAAGCACCCGGCGGATGTCCTCCGAGAGGTTGTAATAGGTCTTCGCGATCGAGATCACCGAGGCCAGCTGCTTGACCTGGATGTCCGAACCGCCGTCGAACAGGCGTCCGAGCGTGGTGAAGGTCGATTTCACGATGCCGACGCACGTCTCCCAGGGGTTGCGATAGGCCAGCTCGGTCTGCGTGACGAACGCCGCGCCGATCTGGGCGTGCTGGATGGGCTGCTTGGCGACCGACTGCGCCTGGCGCAGCGTGAGGTTGCCCGAGTCGCCGTTGGCGCGCTTCCAGTAGAGCGTCACGTCGCGCGGCGTCGGACCGACGGCCTTCGCGAGGGCGGCCAGGGAGCGGACGGAGACGATCTCATCGCGGCCGTCGACCTTGTCGACGATCGTGCCGATGCGGAGCGTCTCGGCGAGGGCGGGGTCTTCCGGCGAGGTCCCCAGGACCATGAGCTGGTCGCGGGTCGCGGCGGCGTCCTTGTCGAGGAGATCGCGGGTCGCGGGCACGAGGATCAGCGAGCGACGGCTCGTCTCCCCGTAGGCGACGATGCCGACGGGGTGGACCGTCGTCGAGACCTGCGGGGTCACGACGACCTTGGCGCTCACGTCGCCTTCGCGCTCCACGAGCAGCGTGCGGGGACGGGCGCCGCCCTTGCGGAGCAGCTCGCGGAATTCGTTGGTGTTGTTGAGCGGCTGGCCGTCGATCGAGAGCACGCGGTCGCCGGGCTTCAGGCCGGCCTGCTCCGCGGGCGAACCGGCCGCCGTGCCGCCGATGATCACGCTCGTCCGCGGCTGGAGGCCCGCCACGCGCACGCGGTCGCCCGACTGCGAGTTGACTTCGACGCGGGCCGGCTGGACCACGGCTTCC
Source organism: Verrucomicrobiota bacterium (assembly GCA_005798925.1). Taxonomy (GTDB): domain Bacteria; phylum Verrucomicrobiota; class Verrucomicrobiia; order Opitutales; family UBA953; genus UBA953. The sequence goes on along the minus strand of SYID01000071.1, from coordinate 917 downwards.
AGGATCCGGCCGTCGCGTTCGACCTTGAAGGTCGCGGTCGGATTGCCCTGGGAGTCCTTGCGGTTGCCGAGCATGACGGCCTCCGCGATCTGGTTGAAGCTGCTGACTTCCGTGTCGTCGACCGAGAGGACCTTGTCGCCTGACCGCAGGCCGGCCTTGAAGGCCGGGCCGGGCACGTTGTTGCCCAGGCCGAGTTCGGCGAGATGGCCGGAGCTCGTCACGACCTGCTCGGGCACGTAGCCGATCACCGTGCTCGCCGAACCTTCGGCGACGGGCATGCCCGTGACCCAGAGCACGCAGGCCAGCGCGAAGGCGAAGATGACGTTGAAGACCGCGCCCATGACCGAGACGATCATCTTGTCGGCGTAGGAGATGGGCGGGAGCTTCTCGGCTTCCTCGCTGCCCTCGCCTTCGATGCCTTCCATGTCCGCGAGCTGGGGCAGGGCGACGTAGCCGCCGAGCGGGATGACGGAGACGCGGTAGTCGACGCCGTCCTTGCCCGTCCAGCCGAAGAGACGCGGGCCGAAGCCGATGGAGAAGCGCTCGATCTTCAGGCCGCGGCGGCGCGCGGCCAGGAAGTGGCCGAGTTCGTGGACGAAGATCGAGCCGCCGAAGAAGGCGACGACGAGGGCGATCCCCCACGCGGAGCTGAGCAGGTCGCCGAAAGAGAAGTTTTCCATGGAAAGAGGGTGCGGTTATCTCACCGGGCGAGCCCGAGGGCGAGTCCGGATGCGACGGCGCGGGCTTCGTCGTCGGCCGCCAGGACCTCGGCCAAGGTGGCCGGTTCGCGGGTCGCGACGGCGGCGAGGGTCCGGCCGACGAGCTCGGCGATGCCGGTGAAGGGCAGCCGGCCGGCGACGAAACCGGCCACGGCGACCTCGTTGGCCGCGTTGAAGACCGCCGGGGCGGTGCCGCCG